>JAJQCH010000187.1 GCA_021202795.1 Oscillospiraceae bacterium | reverse complement strand
CTGATGCAGTGCGGCTTCGAGGTGCTGTGCGAGGCTGGTTACGCCCCGGAGAACGCCTATTTCGAGTGCATCCACGAGATGAAGCTGATCGTTGACCTGATCAACAAGGGCGGCGTGGCGGCCATGAACTATTCCATCTCCGACACTGCCGAGTACGGCGAGTATGTCTCCGGCCCCCGCGTACTGCCCCACGAGCAGGTGAAGGCCAATATGCGGGCCGTGCTGGCGGACATCCAGGACGGCACCTTCGCCGGGAAGTGGATTGCGGAAAACAAGAATGGCCGTACCTTCTTCAACTCCAAGCGGGCCATGCTCGCCAAGCACCCCATGGAGATCGTGGGCCAGCAGCTCCGGGACAATATGCTCTGGAAGGACAGCGCCGAGGGCGACAAGGGCCTGGACAGCGCCTCCACCTGATTTACCCAAGCCAGTCAAAGATATTCTTTGGCTGGCTCTGCCTACATACTGCAAGGAGAAATAACCATGCGTTCTGAACAAGTGAAAACGGGCGTGGAGCGGACGCCGAATCGGAGTCTGCTGTATGCTTTGGGCTATACGGACGAGGAGCTGGAGCGGCCTTTGGTGGGCGTTGTCAGCTCCTATAACGAGATCGTCCCCGGCCATATGAATCTTGACAAAATCACCGAGGCGGTGAAGGCCGGGGTGCGGGCCGCCGGGGGTACGCCGGTGATGTTCCCCGCCATCGCCGTCTGCGACGGCATCGCCATGGGCCATGTGGGGATGAAATACTCCCTTGTGACCCGCGACCTGATCGCCGACTCCACGGAGGCCATGGCCGTGGCCCATCAGTTCGACGGCCTGGTGATGATTCCCAACTGCGACAAAAACGTTCCCGGCCTGCTGATGGCGGCGGCCCGGCTGAATATCCCCACCATCTTCGTCTCCGGCGGCCCCATGCTGGCGGGAAAGCTCAACGACGGTCGCCGCACCTGCCTGTCCCATATGTTTGAGGCCGTGGGGGCCTATCACGCCGGGACGCTGGACGAGGCCGGGGTGGCGGAATACACGGAAAACGCCTGCCCCACCTGCGGGAGCTGCTCCGGGATGTATACCGCAAACTCCATGAACTGCCTGACGGAGGCCATCGGCATGGCCCTGCGGGGAAACGGCACCATTCCCGCCGTGTACTCCGCCCGGCTCCGCCTTGCCAAGCACACCGGCATGAAAATTGTGGAGCTGATCGAAAAGGACATTAAGCCCCGCGACATCATGACTGCCGCCGCCTTCCACAACGCGGAGACCGTGGACATGGCTCTGGGCTGCTCCACGAACACCATGCTCCATCTGCCCGCCATTGCCCATGAGGCCGGGGTGGAGCTGGATCTGCACATGGTAAACGACATCAGCGCCGTCACCCCGAACCTGTGCCACCTGGCCCCGGCGGGGGATACCTTTATGGAGGATCTGGATCAGGCCGGGGGCGTCTGGGCCGTCATGAAGGAGCTGACGAAGAAAAACCTTTTGGACACCTCCCTTCTCACCGTCACGGGCAAGACCGTGGGGGAGAATCTGGAGGGCGTGGAAAACCGGGATGAGAACCTGATCCGGCCCCTGGAAAAGCCCTTCTCCGCCACCGGCGGCATTGCCGTGCTGTACGGAAACCTTGCCCCGGACGGCTGCGTGGTGAAACAGAGCGCCGTGGCCCCGGAGATGATGACCCACCGCGGCCCCGCCCGTGTGTTCGACTCGGAGGAGGAGGCCATCGCCGTGATTTACGCCGGGGGCATCAAGCCCGGCGATGTGGTGGTCATCCGCTATGAAGGGCCGAAGGGCGGCCCCGGTATGCGGGAAATGCTGAACCCCACCTCCGCCATCTGCGGCATGGGTCTGGGGGAGAGCGTGGCCCTGATCACCGACGGACGTTTTTCCGGGGCGACCCGCGGCGCGTCCATCGGCCATGTCAGCCCGGAGGCCGCCGCCGGCGGACTGATCGCCCTGGTGCAGGAGGGGGACAGCATCGCCATCGACATCCCCGCCCACACCATCGCCCTGGAGGTGCCGGAGGAGGAGCTGGCCGCCCGGCGCGCCGCCTGGGTCTGCCCGGAGCCGAAGATCACCACCGGGTACCTGGCCCGGTACGCCAAGCAGGTGACGTCTGCCGACAAGGGGGCCATACTCCAATGAGCGACGCGCAAACCATCTCTTCCGCCCTGGACAGGCTCATCCTGTTCCGTCCGGGGCGGGGGAGCCTGCTGACCCAGGCGGCTCGCGCCATGGAAAAGGGCCGTCCCGCCCAGGCGGCGGGCCTGATTCTCAGCGAGGCCGTCCGCTGCGGCTGGGAGGGGAATCTGTGGCACTGCTGCCTGGCCCAGGCGCTGGCGGAGAGCGAAAACCCCTTCTCCCTGGCCTGGGAGCGCCGCCCGGCCCGGCGGGACAGCCTGTGGGATATTGCGGCGGCGGATATGGAGGTTTTTTCCGGGCTGTTCGCCCAGCAGCCGCCTCTGCCTGTCCTGGGTGATTTCCACCACCGGGGGGAGCGCCCCCCCAAGGAGCTGGCGGGACGCTGGGTGCAGACACTGGCGGAATCCCTGGCCGCCGCCCCGGATGGGGAGGCCATGCTGGAGGTGCTGGCCCGGCATTATGAGACCAACGGGGTCGGCCCCCTGGGGCTGGGCCAGGTGTTTCGCCTCCGGGAGGAGAAGAGCGGCGTCTCTCTTCTGCCGGTGGAGGGACGGCGGCCCGTGCTGCTGTCGGAGCTGGTGGGCTACGAGGGCCAGAAGGCCCAGCTTCTGGAAAATACCAAAGCCTTTCTGTCCGGCCAGCGGGCCAACAACGTCCTGCTCTATGGGGACGCGGGAACGGGAAAGTCCACCAGCGTCCAGGCCCTTGCCGGGGAGTATGCCGCCCAGGGCCTGCGGCTCATCGAGCTGTATAAGCACCAGTTCGGCCTGATCCCTCAGCTCCTGGCCCAGATCAAGGGCCGGAATTACCGCTTCATCCTGTTTTTGGACGATCTTTCCTTTGAGGAGAACGAGGTGCAGTATAAGCACCTGAAGGCCGTCATGGAGGGCGGCGGGGAGGCCGCCCCGGAAAACGTGCTGATATACGCCACCTCCAACCGGCGGCATCTCATCCGGGAGACCTGGAATGACCGCAGCGACATGGAGCATCAGGGAGACGTTCATCGCTCGGACACCATGGAGGAGAAGCTCTCCCTGGCGGGCCGGTTCGGCTTGCAGATATACTACCCCAACCCCACTTATGAGGAATACCACCGCATCGTTCAGACGCTGGCCGACCGAAACCGCTCCCTGTCCGATATGGCGGAGGACGAGCTTTGGACTGCCGCCAGCACCTGGCAGGTGCGCCACGGCAGCCGTTCTGGCCGCACCGCCCAGCAGTTTATCAACGACCTGCTGTGCCGCCGGTCAAATACCGAAACAGAGGAGGATTGAGCCATGCTGACCCTGGATAAGATATATCAGGCGGCCTTCACGCTGAAAAGCGTTGCGCGAAAGACCGACCTGCTTTACGCTCAGAACCTGAGCCACACGGCCCAGATATACTTAAAAACAGAAAATTTGCAGGTGACCGGCAGCTTCAAGCTCCGGGGCGCTTACAATAAAATATCGGCCCTGACCCCGGAGCAGCGGGAGGCGGGCATTATCGCCTGCTCCGCCGGGAACCACGCCCAGGGCGTGGCCCTGGCCGCCACGAAGATGGGGATCAAAAGCGTGGTCTGTATGCCGGACGGCGCGCCCATCAGCAAGGTGGAGGCCACCAAGCGCCTGGGGGCGGAGGTGCGCCTGGTGAAGGGTGCCTATGACGACGCCTATGACTACGCCTGCCAGCTCCAGAAGGAGACGGGGGCTACCTTCATCCATCCCTTTGACGACGAGCTGGTTATCGCCGGGCAGGGTACCATCGGCCTGGAAATTCTCGACCAGCTCCCGGACGTGGACGCGGTCATCGTGCCGGTGGGCGGCGGCGGGCTTATCTCCGGCGTGGCCTGCGCCATCAAGAGCCTGAATCCCAAGGTGAAGGTCTACGGTGTTCAGGCCGCGAACGCTCCCAGCATGGCGGAGAGCCAGTCCCAGGGCCATATCATCACCCTGGATACGGTCTCCACCTTTGCCGACGGCATTGCTGTGAAGACGCCGGGGGAGACCACCTTCGCCATGACCCGCGAATACGTGGACGACGTGGTGACGGTGTCTGAGGACGAGATTGCCGCCGCCATCCTGGCCCTGATCGAGCAGCAGAAGCTGATCGCGGAGGGGGCCGGAGCCGTCAGCGTGGCCGCCGCCATGTTCGACAAGCTGCCCATCCAGGGGCAGAAGGCGGCGTGCCTGGTCTCCGGCGGCAATATCGACGTGAACATCCTCTCCCGCGTCATCACCAGGGGCCTTGTCATGGGCGGGCGCAACAGCGTTTTGCAGATCGCCCTGGAGGACAAGCCCGGCCAGCTCGTGGGCGTGTCGGAAATCGTCTCCCGCTGCGGGGCCAACGTGGTTTCCGTCCACCACGAGCGCTCCGACGCCAATATGGCCATCTCCAGCTGCTTCCTGAAAATCGGCATGGAGACCAGAGACTTCGCCCAGATCCAAACCATCAAGGACGAGCTGACCCGCGCCGGGTTCAAGATCATGGCGGATCGCATCCAGGAAACATAAAAACCCGCCCCTTGACTTTTTGGCGGCGCTGTGATATTTTATGTAGCGTCAAAATCGAACATAATTATGCCGTTTTCTCATTCCATCAGGCACAAAAGCAGGGAATGGGGAGGCGGCGTATTTTTTATGGAAGGAGTCAACTATGGAACAGAACAAAATGGCGGTGATGCCGGTCAGGAAGCTTCTGCTGACCATGTCCCTGCCGCTGATGGCTTCGCTGCTGGTGCAGAGCTGCTATAACATTGTGGACAGCATTTTCGTCTCCCGCTTGAGCGAGGAGGCCCTGACTGCCACCAGCCTTGTCTATTCGGTGCAGTTTCTCATGATCGCCGTGGCGGTGGGTACCAGCGTGGGCATGAACGCCCTGCTGTCCAAGCGGGTGGGGGAGAAGCGCGGCGAAGACGCCTGCCACGCCGCCACCACCGGCCTGTTTTTGACGGTGGGAACGGCTGTTATCTTCTCTCTGGTGGGACTGCTTTTCTCCGGCGCAATCGCCAGGGGCATGACGGATGACCCGGAATTGCAGACCCTTTGCACTCAATATATGCGGGTGTGCGTGGTGTTCTGCTACGGCATATTTTTGCAGACCTACGGCCAGCGGCTTTTGCAGGCTGTGGGGGACACGGTGCTGAGCATGGTGTCCCTGATAGTGGGGGCCGTGGCCAATATCATCTTGGATCCCATTATGATATTCGGTCTGCTTGGCTGTCCCGCCCTGGGTGTTACCGGCGCGGCGGTGGCCACGGTCATCGGCCAGAGCCTTGGCGCGGTGGCGGCCCTGGCGCTGAACCGGCTGAAGAACCCAATCATCCATGTGCGCCTGAAGGGCTATCGCTTCCGCTGGCGGGATGTGGCGGATATTTACCGGGTGGGTATGCCTACCATCGTGATGCAGGCCACTGGCAGCGTCATGACCTTCGCCATGAACCAGATTCTGCTGACCGTGTCCTCCACGGCGGTGGCCTTCTTTGGGGTGTATTATAAGCTCCAGAGCTTTGTGATGATGCCCATGAACGGCCTGGGCCAGGCGGCCATTCCCATCGCAGGGTATAACTACGGGGCCAAAAACGGCCAGCGGATTCGCGAGACCTGGCGGGCGCTCGTTCCTGCGGCGGTTCTTATCGCCCTGGTGGGAACAGTGCTGTTTCTGCTGCTGCCTGGATTTTTGCTGAATCTGTTTGCCGCCGGGGAGGAGCTGCGGGCCATCGGCGTACCCGCCCTGCGCATCATTTCCATCACTTTCCCCTGCGCCGCTGTTACCATCGTCAGCGGCTATTTCGCCTCCGGCCTGGGAAACGGGGTGGTGAATATGGCGGGGGGCGCGCTGCGTCAGCTCGTCCCCCTGCTGCCTCTGGCATGGCTGTTCACCGCCGGGCTGGGAATTGGCTTTACCTGGTACGCCTTTTGGGTCTCCGAGGCTGCCGCCGTGGTATACAGCCTGCTGTCCGTCCGGCATGAGATGAAGAAAAAAGTGACGCCCCTCCTGTCCTAGGACAGGGGGCGCGTCACGGAGTATGAATGAATTTTCGCCCCGCCTCCCCATTGGGAGGCGGGGCGAGGCTGTTATAAGGCTGCGTCCCCTTTGGCGCGGGACTGGCGCAGGCGATCCAGGGCATTTGTTATATCCTCCAGATTGACGAAAGAGAGGAGCTGCTTGACAAGCACCTGAGGGTCTGTAGTCATGCCCTTTTGCATCCAGGCCAGAAGGATGCCCGTGCTGGCGTAGGTATAAAAGTCCAAAACGAAGGCTCTGTCCTCCGGCGCGGCCTCCAGGTCGGGGGCCTGTTCGGCAAGGTACCGTTCCAAAACGCTGTGTATCATCTTATTGAGGTAATGCTCTACGTCCTCCTGGCGCGTGGAACGCAGAAGATTTATCAGCTCCTGCTTGTTCTCCTGGAGCATACGGAGGATGGCCAAAAAGGTCTGTTCGCCGGAATGGTCGTTTTTGCACATTTCAAGCACCTGGGCGGCGTTGTCGTTCAGCGTCCATTCGATGAGATCGTAGAGATCCTTGAAATGGTAATAAAAGGTCATCCGGCTGACGCCGCAGTCCTGGGCGATGTCCGTGACGGTGATTTTGCTCAGAGGTTTCTGGCGCAGCATTTTCCGCAGAGATGCGGACATGGCTTTTTTTGTGGTCTGTGACAATGATATACCCTCCCTGCCGCAGCCGTTGCTGCGGGTTCCACGTTTGGCCTTGGCGTTTAGTGGGTGACGTTAAAAATAGAACAAATCCTCAAACTTGGTCTTCAGCACTATACACAGGATGAAGGCCAGTCTTGCTGTTGGGTTGAATTGGCCGTTCTCGATGGCGCTGATGGTGTTGCGGGAAACTCCGGCCATCCGGGCCAGATCCGCCTGGGAAAGCTTTAGACTGACCCTGGCCTCTTTCAGGCGATTTTTTAAAACCAGCTTTTCCTCGTCTGACACCAGCTTTTTCATGTCCAATCGCTCCAGATCCATGGGGATCCTCCTGTTGTGACAAGTTTTCTTTGCAAAACTGAGTTCATTGTACCATTGCCAAGAAAACTTGTCAATGAAATCTATTTATCCTGCGTTATGTTATTTTCGACAAGATTCTTCTATTCTATAGACTCTGAGAGAGTCCGAAGGATTTCGATTTGCGTCACCTTCCCGTTTCCGGCCCGGAGGACACGCATTTGGCAGTCGTCCAGGGGGACGGTGGTTCCCGTGGCGATGGGCAGCTTCTGCCGGTCACATTCCTGTTCCAGGACGGCCAGAAGGGTGTCCCCCTCCTGGTGGGGGATGTTCAGGCCCAGCAGCCGGTTCACGGCCTTGACCTTTATGCCGGCCCGGAAAACGGTCTCGTCCTTTTCCCCAAATTCACAGAAGAGGAACTTCCTGGTGGCGAACAGCACCGCAATGGTGCATACGCCCACCAGACTTGTCCAGGTGGAGGTGTGGTCAACGATAATCTGCCGGGCGATGGCGAACAGCAGCACCTCGAACACCGTCTCCGAGGTGTGGTAATACATCATGCGTATCAGCTCCACGCCGATGATCAGGTTGAAGCAGGTCTCCAGCAGGTCGTCATAGTTGGGCCAGGTCTCCAGGTCGGGGATGTTTACCATGGAGGCGATCAGCCGGACAGACAGCAGGATAATGCCCACGGCCAGAATCATGGCGATGACAAATTCCAATACAGCGGTCAGCCGCTTCAGAAAGGCGGCGATCACGTCTTTCATGCGTGCGTCCTCCTTGCAAGCTTATAAAACCATTATACATGAACAGACTGCTTATGGGAAGTGTTCAATGCCCCTTATGTGTAAAATTTTGGCGAGATTGCCTGCTGCCGGAATTTTTGGATGAAAATTCCGCCTTCCGGGTATGGGCGGTTGCCTGTTTATATGGGGCTGCGGTTGCAATTTCAGGGATGATATGGTATTATCTTCCTATCACAGAGTAGGGCCGGGCGCGTGAAGTGCCGGGGGAATGGGAAGTTGCCCCCCGGACGAATGGCGCAAGCCAGCGGTGTCCGGCCCGCATCCGCTGGAGGTATACAAATGAATAGAAATGCAAACCGCCTTGTGGCAGACGGGCTGTGCGCCGCCCTGTATGTGGTGCTGGCCTCCTATTTAAGCCTGAGTCTGGGGCCGATCAAGCTCTCCCTGGACGGGCTGCCCATCCTGTTGGGGGCCATGCTCTTCGGCCCGGTGGACGGGCTGGTCATCGGCCTGGTGGGGAATCTTTTGAGCCAGCTTCTCGGCCCCTATGGGGTTTCCGCCACCACGCCCCTGTGGATGCTGCCCCCGGCCCTTTTGGGTCTGCTCACCGGGCTGTATGCAAAACGCCGGGGGCGGGAGCAGAGCGCCCCGCGGCTTTTTTTGCCCATGCTGCTGCTTCTGGCGGCGGACACCACCCTGACCACCGGGGTCATGTGGGCGGACTGCCAGGTGTATCATTACGCCTTCGCCACCTACGCCCCCTATATCGTCTGGCGCTATGTGGCGGACGTGATAAAGGCGGTGGTATACGCCCTGGTGCTGCCGCCGCTGCTCAAAGCGCTGAGAAGGGAGGACCGGACATGAGAGTGATGGCCATCGATTACGGGGACGCCCGGACGGGGATCGCGGTCTCCGACCCCCTGGGTTTGCTGGCGGGGGAGACCTTCGTCATTGCCCAGTGGGACGCCCAGGCCCTGGCGGAGACCATTTTGCAGGAGGCCAGAGCCAGGGAGGTGGGTACCCTGGTGCTGGGCCTGCCGAAAAATATGGACGGCACGGAAGGCCCCAGAGCGGAAAAGGCCAGGGTCTTCGGGGCCATGCTGGCCCAGGGAGGCATCCCCCTGGTGTTCTGGGACGAGCGGCGCACCACCGTGGACGCCCATCGGATTCTCCACGCCAACGGCAAGCGGGAGAAAAAGCACAAGGCCACCGTGGACGCCGTGGCCGCTGCGTTAATATTGGAAGCCTATTTAGGGAGTGTGCAGTGATGAAGAATATTTTTACCCCGGCGGATATTTTGCTGCCGAAGCAGGGAACAGACATGACAAAGTGGGCGGCGGTGGCCTGCGACCAGTTCTCCGCCCAGCCGGAATACTGGGAGACCATGAGCGATTATGTGGGCCAGACCCCCTCGGCGCTGCGGCTGATGCTGCCGGAGGCGTACCTTCACGCCCCGGACGTGGAGGAGCGGAAGCAGGCTGTCTGTAAAAATATGGAAGATTACCTGGTGGGGGATGTGTTCCAAAAAATCCCGGATTCTTACGTTCTGGTGGAGCGAACTCTTCCAAATGGGAAGGTAAGACGGGGTCTGGTGGGGAAATTGGACTTGGAGGCCTACGACTGGACGCCCGGCTCCGATTCTGCCGTCCGCTCCACGGAGGCCACGGTGCCGGAGCGGCTGCCCACCAGGGTGGAGCTGCGGCGGCGGACGGCGCTGGAAATGCCCCACATCGTCCTGTTCATGGACGATCGGACGGACGCGGTGTTCGGGGCGGCTGCGCCGGGGGAGGTTCTGTATGACTTTGACCTGTACGGCGGGGCGGGCCACATCCGTGGCCGCCGTCTCACGGGAGAGGCCGCCCAGGCGGTGCAGGAGGCCATCGACGGCCTGCCGGGGGACATCCGGTTCGCCATGGGGGACGGCAACCACAGCCTGGCCGCCGCCAAAAATTACCGGGAGGAGCTGAAGGCCGCCGGTGCGCCCATGGATCATCCGGCCCGGTATGCCCTGGCGGAGCTGGAGAATTTGCAGGACGAGGCGGTGGAGTTTTACCCCATCCACCGGGTGCTGTTCGGCACGGACGCCGGGGGCTTTGTGAAGGAGCTGACCGGCCCGGACACGGGCCTTCTGGTGGCGGAGGCGGACGATCTGTGCGCCGCCTATATCCAGGCCCACGGCGGTCGGGTGGACTACATCCACGGAGAGACCGAGGCCAGCGCCATGGCCCAGGAGCCGGGCTGCGCCGCCTATATCCTTCCGGCGCTGGACAAAAACGAACTGTTTTCCCATATCGCCCAGTACGGCAATTACCCGAAAAAAAGCTTCTCCGTAGGCCACAGCCTGGACAAGCGCTGGTATTTAGAGTGCCGGGAGATTCGGGGGTAATGGACAGTAGGCCAGCAGGGGGCAAAGACCCGCCGCCCACGAAAGAGGGGCCGTATCCATCAGGATACGGCCCCTCGGCTTGCGCTATTGTTTATTACGCCGCGAGGAAGTCCTCGTAGCTCACAACCAGACCCATCTCCACCAGCATGGCGATGGTCTCGTCGTTCTCATCCACGGCGTCCTCCAGACCGGCGTTGGTGGTCTCCTTCATGTCGTCAGGAGCCATGGTGTCGGAGGCGAAGGCGTCCTTCACATACTGAAGATAGCCGTCGAAGTCCTTGGAATAGCTGGCGTCAGGCTCTACCAGGGTAGCGCCGCCGCCCTCGCCGGAGGCTTCTCCGCTGGAGCTTTCGCCGGAGGCCTGCTGATCAGCCTCGCTGACCATGCCCTCGGTTTCAGCGGCGGGCTTGCCAGCGGCTACCCAGTCGGCGTAGGTCAGCATACCCACGTTTTCATACAGCACGGTGAGCTGGGAAACGGCCTCGATCTCCTCGATGGTGGCGCAGGCGTTCACAGCCTCCGCCACGGCGGCTGCCTCCTCCTCGTCCGGGGCGCCGGCGGCGGCATAGGCGTTCACATATTCCTTATAGCCGTCGATGTCGTCGCCCTCCTCGGCGGCAGGCTCAGCTTCGGCCTCGGCTTCTGCAGCGGGTTCGGCCTCTACGGCTTCGGTCTCGGTGGTTTCGGTTTCCGGCTCGGCAGTGTCGTCAGAGCCGCCGCAGGCGGCCAGGGCGAATACCATCACCAGAGCAAGAAGCAGTGCAAGTGTCTTTTTCATTTTGGTGTCCTCCTATTAGATGATGAGGTTATTATAAAACGGTCATGTTAAAATGTCAACGATGATTACATATTTTTAATAAATCCTCCCGGATGCCCTGGAGAAGCCGTGACAGAGAGGTGCGGTATGTGATATACTATGGAATCAGAAAGACGAGGTGTATGGATGTGAAAAAAAGCTCTTTGCGCAATTCCGCTCTTCTGCTGCTGACGGCCCTTATATGGGGCGTGGCCTTTGTGGCCCAGAAGGACGGCATGGAATATGTGGAACCCTTTACCTATAACGGCCTGCGGAGCCTGCTGGGAGGCTTGGTGCTGCTGGCTGCCATCCCCTTGATCGATAAGCTCCGCTCCCGCCACGGCCCGGTGGAGACCGGCTCCCGGCGGAATATCCTGCTGGGCGGGGTTCTGTGCGGGGTGGTGTTGTTTGTGGCCTCCAATTTGCAGCAGTTCGGCATCGCCCTCCAGGACGCGGATACCAACGTGGGAAAGGCGGGGTTCATCACCGCCTGCTACTGCGCCATCGTGCCGGTGATGGGGCTGTTTTTGAAGAAAAAATCCCCCCTGCTTGTGTGGCTGGGGGTGGCGGTGGCCGTGGTGGGCTTTTTCTTCCTGTGTCTGATGGACGGGCTGGCGGCGGGCCAGGGCTTGGGCCTGGGGCTGAGCGACTTTCTGCTGCTGCTGTGTGCGATAGCCTTTTCCGTCCACATTCTGGTCATCGACCATTTCTCTCCCCTGGCGGATGGGGTGCGGATTAGCTGCGTGCAGTTTCTGGTCTGCGGGGGACTGTGCCTGCCCCTGATGTTTATATTTGAAACTCCCTCCTGGGAAAATATTACCGCCTGCTGGCTGCCCATCACCTACGCCGGCGTCATGTCCTGTGGGGTGGCCTATACCCTGCAAATTGTGGGCCAGAGGGGCGTGCATCCGGCAGTGGCGTCCCTGATTCTGAGCCTGGAGAGCGTCTTTTCCGTCCTGGCCGGATATGTCCTCATGCCCGGCTCCGGCCTCACTCACTGGGAGCTGATCGGTTGCGCCCTGGTCATGGCCGCCGTAGTCATGGTGCAGCTCGCCCCCACAGGCAAGGCAGAGGCAGAGGAGCTGACAATCGGAGAAACTGGAGAATAACAAACTTATGAGTTGGTAAATAAGCCCTTGTATCAGGCGTTCCCATTTTGTTTCCTTGAAGACATCTTTTGCGGATATAAATCGCAAAAATTCTGTTCCCCGCCGTCCTGGTTTGCCGTGACGGCGGGGCTTGCTGTCCTGTTTTAACAATAAATCATATCCTCGAATTGCAATAGCAAGTTGCAATAGTTTTTTCAGTGATGCTCGTTGGCA
>JAJQCH010000010.1 GCA_021202795.1 Oscillospiraceae bacterium | reverse complement strand
TTCAATTGCTATGGATTTTTTAGGTGTTCAACTTCATTTTACAATCGACCATTGATTTTCTACAGAGGGAATGGTATAATTTGTCCCAGGTTTGGCAATTTAATGCTTTTAAGTCCCAAAGAAACACAAAAAACACCAGACGGACGCGGTGAATGTGCGAACCGAAACAACCAAAGAAACGAGGATATGAAAATGAAAGAAGACAAAAAGCTCAATATGCTGGAGTCGATCATCCTGCTGCTTCTGATCATCGGCTCTGTGGCGGTCTGTATCCGCCTGAAGACTGGCGGCCCAATGATCGGCCTGTTCTTTAGCTGGATCATCATCTATCTGTTTTGCCTGGTGCTTCGGATAGATTATAAGAAGATCCTTGCCGGCGCTTATGACGCGATCCGCGTGGTGGTGCCGACGCTGGTGCTGCTGATGGCCATTGGCGTGATGATTGGCACCTGGCTGCAAAGCGGCACCATTGCCACCATCATTGTGGGCGGCCTTCAGATGATCAATCCGACCTGGCTGCTTCCGCTGACGCTGATTTTCTGCGCGGTTCTGAGCCTGGTGACGGGGACGTCCTATGGCTCCGTGGGAAGCGCCGGCGTAGCGATGATGGCCATTGGCAACGCCATGGGCATCAACGCCGGTATGGTGGCGGGCGCCGTTATTTGCGGCGCTATGTTCGGCGATAAGCTAAGCCCCCTGTCCGATACCACGAACCTGGCGCCGGCGGTGGCGGGCGCAAAGCTGAGCGACCATGTGAAGTCTATGCTCTGGACGACCATTCCGGCCTTTATAGTCAGTCTGATCCTGTTTACCATTCTGGGATTCCGGCAGACCAGCGGCGGATATGTGGCGGGAGATCTGAGCGCATACATCCAGGCGCTGAACGGGGAATTCCATCTGGGATTCGTCACCCTGCTTCCGGCAATATTGCTGATTGCGCTGCTTCTTCTGAAGGTGAACGCGGTGGCGGCGCTGGGGCTTTCCAGCTTGGCGGCGGGCCTTGTGACCTTCTTCTATCAGGGGATCGATCTGGCCAGCATCATCAAGGTGGCCTATAACGGCTATACCACCGGCATTGACGTGGGCATCCTGCAGACCATCCTGAACAGAGGCGGTATGTCCAGTATGCTGCAATATGTGGCTATCATCAGCTTTGCCGTGGGCATGGGCGGTATGCTGGATAAGCTGGGCGTGCTGGAAAATATCCTGCGCGTCCTTGTGAAGGGCATCAAGAACGACGGCACATTGATCACTATCACGCTGGTGGTGGGCTATGTCACCAGCATCATAAGCTGCTCTCAGCCCATGGCGCACGTGCTGACCGGGCGGTTGATGGAGCCGATATTCAAGGAGCGCAAGATCGCGCCGGAGATTTTGTCCAGAAGCCTGGAGGATTCGGGTACGCTGGCCGGCCCGATGATTCCCTGGCACGGCTACTGCGTCTATATGTCGGGTACGCTGGGTGTGGCCTGGGCGGCGTTCTTCCCGTATCTGTTCCTGCTGTATCTGACGCCCATCTTCAGCATCTTCTATGGCTTTACGGGCATTTCCATCAAGCATATCGAAGACACAGAGGAAGTCAGCGCGGAAGCCAACGCATAAGCGCATAAAAATGATGACAAAGCTTGTACTGCTTGGGACAGGCACACCAAATGCCTGTCCCAACGCCAGCGGCCCTGCGTCCGCCGTGGTGGTGGACGGGCAGGCCTATCTGGTGGATTTTGGCCCCGGTGTGGTGCGGCAGGCGGCGAAGGCCTATCGAAAGGGGATAGACGCCCTGCGGCCTGACCGTCTGACGGTGGCCTTCTGTACCCATTTGCATACGGATCACACGGCGGGGTACCCGGATCTTATCTTCACACCCTGGGTGCTGGAGAGAAAGGAACCCCTTCAGGTATTTGGGCCGCAGGGGATACGGCACATGACAGACCATATCCTGTCGGCCTATGAGGTTGACATTGATTTTCGCCTTCACGGTTTTGAGCGGGCCAACGAGGTGGGATATAAGGTACAGGTCACGGAGATCGAACCTGGGATAATATATCAGGACGACAAGGTAACTGTCGAAGCCTTCCCGGTGAGTCATGGAACGCTCATAAGCTACGGCTACAAATTTACCACCGAGGACAAGGTGATTGTAATCAGCGGGGATACCGCGCCCCTTGAGATCGTGGCCGAAAAGGCAAAGGACTGCGATATTTTGCTGCATGAGGTGGAGTACACAGGCGGCATTTCCGCGCGGGAGCCGAAGTGGCAGAAATACCATCGGGAGGTTCATACCCTGAGCGTGGATCTGGCCGGGGTAGCCCAAAAAGCGAGGCCGAAGCTTTTGGTGACGTATCATCGGATTTATCACATGGAGATCCAGGACAACACAAAGGATCTGGATGCGGAAATGTCCTGGCGCTGTGAGGCGATCCTGCGGGAGATCCGGGAGGCCGGATATGACGGGGTCGTCGTAAACGGGCAGGATCTGGATGTATTTGAATAAAGGAATACAAGAAACCGGGGCCAGGCCCGGCTCCATGAACGCCTATAACGTCAGCCCCCGGCGGGGCGTAATTCCCGCCGGGGGCAAATTATATCCCCATAGTCAAACGGGGAAAATTGTGCTATAATAATTTCACATTCTATGTATGAAAAAGTGAGAACGACGCCATGACGACACAGCAGGCCCCGGACACCCTGGATATGATCCTTCTCAAGGAGGGCGAGGTTGTCCTGAAGGGGCTGAATAAGCACGTTTTTGAGCAGCGGCTGACGGGGAACATCCGCCGCCGTTTAAAGCCCTATGGGAAATTCACCGTGACGGCCCGGCAGAGCATTGTGTATGTGGAGCCGCAGGAGCCGGACTGCGACATCGACGGGGCCTTTGAGTCCATGAAAAAGGTCTTCGGCATTATGACCCTGACCAGGGCTATGGCCTGCCCCAAGGATCCGGCGCTGATCGCGGAGCGGGCGAAGGAGTACCTTTATGACCAGCTCTCCCAGGCCAAGACCTTCAAGGTGGAATCCCGCCGGGGCGACAAGGGATTTCCCATGACCAGCGTGGAGCTGAGCCAATATGTGGGTGGGGAGCTGGACGACGCCTTCCCCAACCTGACGGCGGATATGCACCACCCGGAGCTGACCGTCCATCTGGAGGTGCGGGACAAGGCTGCCTATATCCACGGCGCTCCGGTGCAGGGCGCGGGGGGACTGCCAGTCGGCTCCTCCGGCAGCGCCGTCAGTATGCTGTCCGGGGGGATCGACAGCCCCGTGTCCACCTATATGATGGCGAAGCGGGGTATGCACATTATCCCGGTGCATTTCTTCTCCTTCCCCTATACCTCGGAGCTTGCCAAGGAGAAGGTGCTGGATCTGGCCAAAATACTTACCGGCTGGTGCGGGCGGCTGACGGTGGAGATCGTCCCTTTCACCCATATCCAGGAGGAGATCCGGGCCAAATGCCCGGAGGACTACTTCACCATTATCATGCGCCGGATGATGATGCGCATTTCCAACGCCATCGCCGTGGATAACCACTGCGGCGCACTGATCACCGGGGAGAGCCTGGGTCAGGTGGCCAGTCAGACTATGGAGGCCATGGCCGCCACGGAGCAATGCGCCACCCTGCCGGTGCTGCGTCCCCTGGTGGGGATGGACAAGGCGGAGGTCATCACCATCGCCCGGCACATCGGCACCTTCGACACCTCCATCCTCCCCTATGAGGATTGCTGCACCGTGTTCACCCCCCGCCACCCCTGCACCCACCCGCGGCTTGACAAAGTGCTGGAGGCGGAGGCCCCTCTGGATGTGGACACCCTGGTGGCGGAGGCCCTGGCAGGGCGGGAACAGGTGAAGCTGATTCCCGGAAGGGAGTGACAGATATGAACTGCGAAATCTTGTCCGTAGGCACGGAGCTTCTCCTGGGGAACACCATCAACACCGACGCGGCCTCTCTGTCCGATATGCTGGCCGGTCTTGGCATCAACGTGTTCTGGCACTCCGTGGTGGGAGATAATCCTGGACGCCTGGCGGAGAGCGTGGCTATTGCGAGAGGCCGGGCCGACCTGATCATCACCACCGGCGGCCTTGGCCCCACCTATGACGATTTGACAAAGACCGTCCTGGCGGAATCCTTTGGCCTGCCCCTGGTGCTGCACCAGGAGGAGGTGGCGGGGCTGAAATGCTGGTTTTCCACCCACGACCGGCCCTTTACGGAAAACAATCTCCAGCAGGCCTACCTGCCGGAGGGATGCACCGTGTTTCATAACGACTGGGGTACCGCCCCCGGCTGCGCCTTTGAAAAGGACGGGGTGCGGGTGGTGATGCTCCCTGGCCCGCCCAGCGAGTGCCTGCCCATGTTCCGCCACTGCGCCGTGCCGTATTTAAAGGCGCTGTCGGAGGAGACCATCGTCTCCCACCAGATCCGGGTGTTCGGCATGGGGGAGAGCGCGGTGGAGGCCCGCCTCCGGGATAAAATGGAGAAAATGCAAAACCCCACCCTGGCTACCTACGCCAAGCAGGGGGATGTTATGCTCCGGGTCACGGCCAAGGCTCCCAGCCATGAGGAGGCAGAGGCCATGTGCCAGCCGGTCGTCGAGGCGGTCAGAGCGGAGCTTGGCCAGGTGGTCTACGGGGTGGACGTGGAGAGCCTGGAGGCCCTGGTGCTGTCTCTGATGACGGAAAGGGGCCTGACTCTTTCGGCGGCGGAGAGCCTGACCGGGGGCCTGATCGGGGCGAAATTCACCGCCCTGCCGGGGGCCTCCGCCGTGTTCCGGGGCGGGGCCGTCACCTATTGCGACGAATGTAAGGCGGCTATGCTACATATCGACCCGGATTTAATCGCGGCCCACGGGGCCGTCTCCTATGAGACGGCGGAGGCCATGGCCAAGGGCGTGCGGGCCGCCACAGGGTCTGACCTGGCCGTCTCCGCCACGGGCCTTGCCGGGCCGGACGGGGACGGAGTGAACCCCGTGGGAACGGTGTTTGTGGGCCTCGCCACAGCCGACCAGGTCTGGGTGCGGGAGCTGCACCTGGGCGCAGGCCGGGATCGGATCCGCCTCCTGTCTGCCAACAACGCCTTCGATATGCTGCGAAGATATTTAACCGGCCTGCCGGTTCTTATGGAGGAATAAACATCATGACCTATACCATCGACATCTGCGGCATGAAGCGGGAGCTGCCGGTTTTGCCGCTGAATGACACACTTTCCATCGGGGCCTTCGTCATCTTCGGGGACGTGGAGCTTACGGAGCATTGCGGGGCGGAGCTTTTGAAGCGGATGCCTGCTTGCGACTATATCATTGCCCCGGAGGCCAAGGCCATTCCCCTGGCCTATGAGATGAGCCGCCAGAGCGGGATCCCCTATCTTCTGGCCCGGAAGCAGGCCAAGGCCTATATGTCCGGCGTGTTCCAGGTGACGGTGCAGTCCATCACCACCGCCGGGGAGCAGACCCTGGTCATCGACGAGGCGGACGCCAGGGCCATGGCGGGCAAGCGCATTGTCATCCTGGACGACGTGATCTCCACCGGGGAGAGCCTGCGGGCGGTGGAGGAGCTTGTGAACCGTGCCGGGGGCAATATTGTGGCCAAAATGGCCATCCTGGCGGAGGGGGACGCCATAAACCGGCAGGACATCACCGTCCTGGCCCCTCTCCCCCTGTTCCGTCCGGACGGAACGGTTTTGCAGGATTAAGTCCTGCTTTGAAAATAGCGGTATGATCGATGGCGGGAGCTTTTTGACCTTCAAAAAGCTCCCGCCGTCTGTTCATGCCGGTTTCTTACGGTTTAATTCACCACGCGGATCGGATTTCCGGCGGCGAAAGCCCGGACGTTTTCTGCGGTCATGTCCATAATACGCTGGCGGGCCTCGGTGGCGGCCCAGCTTATGTGGGGGGTTATGAGGCAGTTTTTCGCCGTAAGAAGGGGATTATCCCCTCGGATGGGCTCTGTGGAGGCCGCGTCTACCCCGGCGGCGGCAATTTTTCCGCTGTTCAGGGCCTCCGCCAGATCCTGTTCTACGATAAGCTGGCCCCGGCTGTTGTTGATAAGGATGGCCCCGTCCTTCATCTGGGCGATGGTGTCTCGGTTTATGATGCCTTCCGTCTCCGGCGTCAGGGGACAGTGGAGGGAGATCACGTCCGAGCGGGCCAGCAGCTCCTCCAGAGATACATAGACCGAGGGATCCTGCTCCGCCCGGACGCTGCGGCTGTAGGCGATCACATTCATCCCCATGGCGGCGGCGATTTTCCCTGTGGCCTGGCCGATGTTGCCGTAGCCAATGATGCCCATGGTCTTCCCTGCCAGCTCCGTGATGGGATAGTCCCAGAAGCACCACTCCACGCTGCTCTCCCACCGGCCCTCATGGACGGCCTTGTCGTGGTGGGCCACATGACAGCACAGCTCCAGCAACAATGCGATGGCGAACTGGGCCACGGTGGCGGTGCCGTAGGCGGGGACGTTGGAGACGGGGATGCCCTTTTCCCTGGCATAGACCGTGTCCACCACGTTATACCCGGTGGCGGTGACGGCGATATATTTCAAATTAGGGCAGCGGTCTATGACAGACCGGGTGATAAGGCATTTATTGGTAACGACCACCTCTGCGTCCCCAATGCGGCGGACGGTCTCCTCCTCCTGGAGAGTGCGATCGTACACGGAGACCTGTCCCAGAGCCTCCAGGGCCTCCCAGCTCAGGTCGCCGGGATTCAGGGTATAGCCATCCAGCACAATAATTTTCATAGGCACTCCTTTCTCATTCCTTTGCAAGCGCTTCCATCTCGTCTATCAGGGCGTCGAAGCGGGCCAGCGCCCGGTCTATGGGTTCCGCCGTGGCCATATCCACCCCCGCGTCTCGGAGGAGCTGGATGGGGGGCTTGGAGCAGCCGCCCTTCAAAAAGCCCAGGTAGCGCTCGGCGGCCTCCGGCCCCTCGGACAGAATTTTTTCCGACAGGGCGATGGCGGCGGCGTAGCCGGTGGCGTACTGATAGACGTAGTAATCATAATAAAAATGGGGTATTTTGGCCCATTCCAGGCTGATCTCCTCGTCCATGACGATGTCCGGGCCAAAGTATTCCCGGTTCAGCTTCCCGTAAAGCTCACACAGGGCGTCCGCCGTCAGACTCTCGCCCCCTTGGGCAATGCGGTTAATTTCCAGCTCGAACTCCGCGAACATGGTCTGCCGGTAGAGGGTGGTACGGAACTGCTCCAGGAAGTAGTTGATGAGATAGGCCCGCTCCCCCTTGTCCTCCGTGTGCTGAAGAAGATACTGCATCAGCAGGGCCTCGTTGCAGGTGGAGGCCACCTCCGCCACGAAGATGACGTAATTGGCATACGTCGCGGGCTGATTCTGGCAGGTCAGATAGGTGTGCATGGAGTGGCCCATCTCATGTATCAGAGTGAACACGTCGTTCAGCCGGCCCTGGAAATTCATCAGGATATAGGGGTGCATCCCGTAGCCTCCGGCGGAATAGGCTCCGCTGCGCTTGCCGGGATTTTCATATACATCCACCCAGCGCTGGGCAAGGCCCTGCCGCACGATGGCGCAGTAGTCCTCCCCCAGGGGGGCCAGGGCCTTCAAAATCAGCTCGCAGGCCTCCTCATAGGTGAAGTGCATCTCCACCTCCCCCGTCATGGGGACGTACAGGTCGTAGAAATGCAGCTCGTCCACCCCCAGCAGCTCCTTCCGCAGGCAGGTGTATTTGTGCATGGCGGGGAGATTGCGGTGAACGGCGTCGATAAGGTTCGTATATACCTCCACCGGCACCTCCGTCTCGTCCAGGGCGGCGTCCAGGGTGGCGGGATATTTCCGGGCGGTGGCAAAGAATTTGAGCTGGACGGTCTGGGCGGACAGGATGGCGGCGCAGGTGTTGCGGTACTGGCCGTACACCCCGTAAAGGGACTGGAACGCGGACTGCCGCAGCGTCCTGTCCTGGCTCTCCATCAGGGGGATGAAGGTGCCGTGGGTGACGGGATGGGCCTGGCCCTGGCCGTCTGTCGCGTCCGGGAAGGTCAGGTCTGCGTCCGCGAACAGGGAATAGATGTTGTCCGGCTGAATGGCAAGCTCCCCGGCCCTGGCCAGCAGGGCCTCCTCCGCAGGGGAAAGAAAGTGCGCTCTCCGGCGCAGAACGCTGTCCAGGCTCCGGCGGTACTGCTCCAGACCGGGGGCGGCCTGATAAAATCCCTCCAAGGTCTCCGGCTCAATGCTCATAAGCTCCGGCACGAACCAGGCGCAGGCCCCGCTCAGGGCAACGCCCAGAGAGGCGGTCTGGCCGGACAGACTTTGATACCGGCTGACGCGGGTGTCCTCGTCAGCTTTTCGCTGGACATAGGTAAAGAGCTTTCCCATGGCAACGTCGATGTCGTCCTCCAGCCGAAGGAAGGCCAGAAGCTCCTCTGCGGACTGACTGATTTTGCCCTGAAAGGCCGCAAGCTGGGCTGGATATGCCTTGGCCTCCTCCAGCGCCGCCAGAAATTCTTCATCACCAGCGAATATTCCCGTCAAGTCCCACTTATACTCTGCCGGTATCTCCTCTCGCGCCTGATACTGCTTCATGGTTCGTTATACCTCCTAGTTCCAGTAAATCTGTGTTCATCATAAGACCGCAAATATTTCCTGTCAAGGGAAAACGGCGGTTTTCTGCTCTGGCCCGTCCGCAAAATCAAAACGGACAGCCCTTTCAAGCGGCTGTCCGTTTTGGCAGGGAAAAGGCGCGGCTGTGTCCTCGGCGACCGGCATCTTCCTTTAAAAAACATTTCATGAGAGAGCGGCTCACAGCCCCGTGCAACTTCCGGGGAAGCGTTTATCGAATGGGGAAATCAAAGTATGTGTCCGGGTACGGCTCAGGGGTGATGTTGTAGTGCCAAAACTCATTTTCCAACGGCTCAAAGCCGCTGGACAGCATGGCGTTGCGCAGGGTGTCCCGGTTTTTCCGCTGGGTTGGGGTGAGGTTCGGGTAATCCGGCCAGCTCCGCCGATCCATGAAGTCGAAGATGGAACCCATATCCAGCTCCTGGTGGGTTTCCATGTCCACCAGGGTCAGATCCACCGCAGCCCCCCGCGTGTGGGTGGATTTCCGGGCGATATAGCCCTCGTCGAACATTTTCAGCTTTTCAAGATTGGGGTAATGAATGGGCTTGCGGCGCTGATCCGATCCGTCCTCCCCCCAGCGGCAGAAATCGTCCACCGCCCGCTGGGGGCGGAAGGCGTCGAACACCTTTAAAACATACCCCTGGGGACGCAGAAGATTTGCCGCTCTCACGCAGCCCTCCGCCACCTCGCGGGAGGCTACCACCAGAGGCTTTTCATACCCGTTGGCGGGCCGGCCCATAAAGTTGTCCGTTCCGGCGTATTTTGTGTCGATGATGCAGTCCTCGATCCATTCATCTAAATATACAAATCCCTCCGGCAGCTCCCGCGCCTTGGGGATACAGGCTGTGCTGATATTCAATGCTATGTCTCCTTAAAAGAGGGGCCGCATCCGCAGATACAGCCCCAGGGTTGTCGTTTGCGTGTTTATCCTGCGCCCAGGATGATGCCCACGATGGTGCCGAGATAGTTGCCGACCACATAGCCCAGCACGCCGCAGAGCATGGCGGGGCCGACAAGGGCCGTCCAGCCCTGGGAGATGGCCATGCCAGCCGCTGTGGTGGGGCCGCCGATGTTGGCGTTGGAGGCGATGATGGCGTCCTCCAGGTTAAACTTGAAGAGCTTGGCGGAGATGAAGCAGAAGAGCATATTCACCACCACCATGATGAAGGTGAACACCAGCAGCAGAGGCGCCTCGGTGACGACGGTGTAGATGCTGGCGGGAACGCCGATGACGAACAGGAACAGGTAGATCAGGTAGGTGCCAATCTCCTGAGAGCCGTTCATCTTCTCCACCGGCTTGGAGAAGAAGGTGGCCACAATCACGGAGATGGTGGTGATCCACACATACTGGCTGCCGAAGAACTTGCCGACAAAGTCCATGAACGCGCCGGGATCCTCCGGCACCAGGGTGGAGAACAGGCCCGCGATGATTTGAGAGACCCACACCACGGCCACGGCATAGGCCAGGTTCAGGGCGATGTCCTTCAGAGAGATGTCCTTGCGGTTCCAGAAAGCGGCGGCCTGGGTCTGGGCGGCTTCCTTGCTGACGCCGGCCTCCACCTCGTCGATGTGGGGGTGGCTGAATTTGCTGCGGAAAAACCGCATTCCCGCGAAGGCGATCAGCACGAAGAAGTACAGCGCCATCAGCAGGTTGTCCGCCACGGTGGCGGAGGCGGTGTAGGCGTTATTGAACTGGGAGGCCATGGCCGCGAAGTTCACGCCGCCGCCGATGTAGGAGCCGGTCATCATGGCGGCCACGCCCGCGAGGCCCTCGGCGTCCCCGAAGGGGCCGCGCAACAGGAAATAGGCGAGAAACGCGCCCACAACGGTGCCTACCGCGCCGATGAGGAAAATCACCAGCATACGGCCCGTCTCCTTCCAGATCCGCTTCAGGTTGCACTGGAGCAGCAGCAGGGGAATGCCCACCGGCACTACAATGCCCCAAACCACGTCGTCATACAGGGTGCAGCTTGTGGGGATGATGCCAATGTTGGCCATGAGCATGGCCAGAATCAGCGCGATGATCGCGCCGGAGATCTTGGAGGCCCAGTTGTACTTCTGCTCCAGCCAGATGGAAAAGGCTACAGACAGGCACATCACGGCCAGAAGGCCGATGGTGTTGTCCGCCTGGATCAGAGGATGGCCCAAAATCGCTTCAAATAACATACGGTTGTCCTCCCATAATTTTTTGTCACTCCCATTATAAGCGAATCTTGTTTTTAAATCAACAAAAAATTATAAGCTTGGCGAAAAACTGCACATTTTACAAAGAAATCCGCCGAGTTGGGACGAAAAATTGGAAAATTCTACCTAGGGCTTGGTAAAAAACAGAGGGCTGTACCACAGGGTACAGCCCCATTTTTTCGTTTAACGCATATTAGCATTGGTACCCTCGTTGCCGGGGAACGGTATTTGCTCCTCCTGGGCTTGGGTGGGAAGCTCCTCGTCGAATACCTCGGTAATGGTGATGTAGTCCTGGTTTCGATAAACAATCAGCTCGGCGCTGTCTCCGGCCCGGTACTGCTTCACCTGCTCCAGCAGGGCGGATTTATCCAGCACCTCCGTGCCGTCGATGGCCACAATAATGTCCCCGGCCTGGATCCCAGCTTCCTGGGAGCAGCTCCCCTCCTCCACGGCGTATACATAAACTCCCTGTACCATGCCGTAATACATGGCCACGCTAGGGGACACGGTGGTCAGCGTCAGGCCAAGGTAGGCCTTGCCGGACACATAGCCGTTGGTGATAAGCTCGTTGGCGATGGAGGCGGCGTCGGTGATGGGGATGGCAAAGCCCAGGCCCTCCACCCCGTCGTCGGAATACTTGGCGGTGACAATGCCCACCACCTGGCCGTAGATATTGTATACAGGCCCGCCGGAGTTGCCGCTGTTCACCGCCGCGTCGATTTGGAACATATTGACGGTGATGTTCTCATCGGTGGTGATGAGTCTGTCCAGGGCGGACACGATGCCGTAGGTCATGGTATAGGTCAGCTCCCCCAGGGGGTTGCCCACGGCATAGATGGTCTGGCCCACGGCCAGCGCGTCGGAGTCCCCAAGTTCAGCGGCGTTCAGACCCTCCGCCTCGATTTTCAGCACCGCCAGGTCGCTGTCCGATTCCACGCCGGTCACGTCCGCCGTATAGACCTCTCCATCGTGAAGCATGACGTTGATGGTGTAGCTCCCGGCGTAGGCGGACTCGATGACATGATAGTTTGTCAGAATATAGCCGTCCTCGCTCAGAATAATGCCAGATCCGGCCACGCTTGTGGAGCTGGCCTGACCGAAGACATTATATTGGTCGATGGAGGTGGAGATGCCTACCACCTGCTCACAGGCCAGCAGATATATCTCCTCCGCCGTGTACGTCTCCGCCGTCTCGTCCGCCTCCTGAATGGTAAGAGGCATGGATTCCGTGGCGGCGGCCTGGGCGGACTGCACCTCCGCATAGAGATCCGACGCCTCCTCCTCGGCGGACTCCGATGCTTCGGCCAGCCGGTTTTGCAGGAAGAAGTACATGGCTCCGATGCTTGCGGCTCCGGCCACCAGAATACACGCCAGGCACAGGAAGATAACAGCTCCCAGTCCAATGTGCTTTTTCTTCCGCTTGTTCTTCCAGTTGGTTTGACTGTTATAGCTCTGGGCCGGATTATAGCCGTAGGAGATATGCCCCTCTGAGGCAGTGTAATAGGCGTCGCGGTAGACAGAAGAGGTCTCCTCCGATTCAAAGGAGCGATCGTGTTTTTCGTTGCTCAAGTTTTTACGTCCCCCAAACGCAAATCCAATGTGGTGATACAATTTAATCGTTGTGTATAGCATATAGTACCGAATACTTATTACAGAAATATTAACAGTTTGAAAACCTACCGTCAACAGTTTTTCCCGAATTTTGCCGAAAAAAAGGGAACTCGAATTGCAATAGCAAGTTGCAATAGTTTTTTCAGTGATGCTCGTTGGCAGA
>JAJQCH010000021.1 GCA_021202795.1 Oscillospiraceae bacterium | reverse complement strand
TCACTATGGATTTTCTTTTTCAAGTGTCCATCTTCATTATGCAATCAACCATGAAAAATATTATAATATAATAACAACTAATCCTCCGGGATGTATCGCCCCTCCAAAACCTTATTTTCCAAAAGCTGAATGTTTCCGTCCGGGGTAAGCTGATAGAGGCGGTATATGACGACCTGCAGCGTGTCGCCCCGCGCCACCTGGCGGCGCTGGAGGCCCCGGCGGACAACGACGGAGGCATTTCCTGTCCGCAGCGTCACCTCCCAGTGGCTGCCCCGGAAGGATACGTCCTCCACCACGCCCGGCTGGGCCGCGTCCAGGAGGGGCTTATATTTCTCGTTGTCCGGGCGGAACGCCTCCGCAAACTCCGGGCGTATCAATGCCCTGGCTCCGGGAGGCGGGGCCGCAAAGCCTACGAAGCGCCAGTCCCCCTCTATCACCGGCACGCCGGTGACGAACTGGGCCACGAAGGACGACGCGGGCTTTAAATATATCTCCGCCGGCGCGCCGATCTGCTCCACCCGGCCCTGATTGGTGACGATAATCTGGTCTGCGACCTCCAGCGCCTCCTCCTGGTCGTGGGTGACGAAGATGCTGGTGATGCCGAGGCGGGTTATCATTCCCTTCAGCCACTGGCGCAGCTCCTGGCGCACCTTGGCGTCCACGGCGGCGAACGGTTCATCCAGAAGCAGAAGCTGGGGATTGGGGGCCAGGGCGCGGGCAAAGGCGACGCGTTGCTTCTGGCCGCCGGAGAGCTGGCCGGGGAAGCGCTTTTCAAGTCCCGTCAGGCCCACCAGCTCGATAAGCTCGCTCACCCGCTCCTGTATCTCCCGCTTGCTCTTTTTCTGCACCTCCAGGCCGAAGGCGATGTTGTCCCACACGGACATATAGCGGAACAGGGCGTAATTTTGAAATACAAATCCTATCCCCCGCTGACTGCCGGGGACGTCGTTTACAAGCTCGCCGTTTATCCAGATTTCCCCGGCGTCCGGGGTCTCCAGCCCGGCGATCATGCGCAGGATGGTGGTCTTGCCGCTGCCGGAGGGGCCGAGCAGGGCGGCCAGCCGTCCCTTTTCGATGGAAAAACTCACATCCTTCGAGGCCTGGAAGCCGCCGAAGCTCTTGCTTATATGCTTAAGCTCTACATACATGGGTTACTGCGCCTCCTTTTTCCCGTTTTTCCCGGCGATATGCTCCACCACAGCCCGCAGCACCAGCAGAATGACGGCCATCACGACCAGCAGAGACGACACCGCGAAGGCGGCGGTGATGGAGTCCGCCGTGCCGGACATATAGAGCGCGTCTATCTCCAGGGGCAGGGTGAAGGTCTTGCCCCTGGTCTTGGATACGGCGTAGACCGCGCCGAACTCTCCCAGGGCGCGCGCCGTGCATAAAATAACGCCGTACAGCAGCGCCCATTTTATCTGGGGCAGGGTGATTTTTCGGAAAATGCGCCAGCCACCGGCCCCCATCAGGGCGGCGGCCTCCTCCTCGTCCCGGCCATTGGCATTCAGCACAGGAATAAGCTCCCGTGAGACGAAGGGGAAGGTGACGAAAATGGTGGCCAGCACCACGCCAGGCACGGAGAACACCAGGGAGATGTCCGTTCCGAACAGATCGTTCAGCCACTCCACCGCCGGCGTGGCCCACCCGGAGCGGCCAAAGGTCATGATATAGGCAAGGCCCGCAATGACCGGGGAAATGGAAAAGGGAATGTCGATGGCCGTGGCCAGCACGCCCTGGCCCCGGAAGCGGAATTTTGTAAGAAGCCAGGCCGCCATCAGACCGAAAAAGGTGTTCACCAGCACGGCGATGACCGTGGCGATCAGCGTCACCCGCATGGCGGAGGCCACATATTTTGTGCTAATGGCGGAGACATAATAGGCGAGGCCGTTTTTCAGGCTGTTGCCAATCACCGCCCCCAGGGGAAATATGAGCATCACCAGGACAAACAGGACGCTGACAGCAATGAGGATATATTTCCCCGCCCCGCCCTGGCGGGCTGTCGGTTTGTTTTTGTTCATAACCGCCCTCCTTAGCCCAGACGCCGCGCGGCGCGGGCCTGGATGAGATTGATAATAAACAGCAGCGCGAAGGAAATGACCAGCAGCACGAGGGCAATGGCCGCCGCCCCTTCATAGTCCACGTTTCCCGCGTTCAGCTTCTGCATGATGACATAGGACACCACCTGGGTGCCGTTTTTTTCGCTGTTGCCGGAGATATAGATAACGCTGCCGTATTCCCCGATGCCCCTGGCCAGGGCCAGCCCGAAGCCCGCCAGCAGCGCGGGGGTCAGCTCCGGGAGAATGACTCTGAAAAACGTCCGAATACGGGAGGCACCCAGCATTTCCGCCGCCTCCTCATACTGTTCGTCCAGCCCCTCCAGCACCGGCTGCACCGCCCGCACCACAAAGGGAATGCCCACGAACACCAGCGCGATGGTCAGCCCCACACGGGTATAAGACCCCTGGATGCCGAAGTTCAAGAGAAATTTTCCCATGAATCCCTGGTCGGAATACATCCGGGATAGGGTGATGCCCGCCACCGCCGTAGGCATGGCGAAGGGCAGCTCGATGAGGCCGTCCAGTATCCGCCGGCCTGGAAAGGAATAACGCACCAGCACCCAGGCCAGCATCAGCCCGAACACCACGTTCACTGCCGCAGCGATGAAGGAGCAAAGAATACTGGTGCCAAATGCCTTCAGTACGTTGGCCTTTGTGATGACGGCGAAAAACTCCGCCGGCGTCAGCGTGAACGCCTTGCCCAGAATGGAGCAGAGGGGGATGAGTATCAGAACGGACAGCATGGACACGGTCACGCCCATGGTCAGGCCGAAGCCGGGAATTACCCGGCTTCGGCGATGCTTTTTTTGCTGAACGGCCCCGTTCATTCGATGGCCTCATAGATCTCGTCGAAAATGGCCCCGTCGTTGAAGAAATCCTCATACGCCTGATCCCAGCCGCCGAAGTCGTCGATGGAGCAGAGGGTAACGGTCAGGTCGAAGGTGTCCGCGTATTCCGCCAGAATGTCCTGATCAGAGGGGCGGTAGCCGTATTCTCCCGCCAGGCGCTGCGCCTCGTCGGAATAGAGGTATTCGAGATAATCATAGGCTACCTGGGCGGTGCCGTTGTCCGCCGCGTTTTCGTCCACTACGGCTACGGACGGCTCCGCCAGGATGCTGACGCTGGGGGTGATAATCTCATATTCTCCTGGATATTCCGAAACGGTCTGCAGCGCCTCGTTTTCCCAGGCAATCAGCACATCTCCCTGGCCGTTTTCCACAAAGGTGGTGGTCGCGCCCCTGGCCCCGGAGTCCATAACAATCACGTTGCTGTACAGGGCGGTCATAAATTCCTTTTGCAGCTCTTCGTCTCCGTCATAAAGCTGACCCGCATAGTACCAGGCGGCCAGAAAGTTCCAGCAGGCCCCGCCGGAGGATTTGGGATCGGGGGTGATAATCTCCACGCCGTCCGCCAGCAGGTCGTCCCAGTCCTGGATATTTTTCTCGTTCCCAGCCCGCACTAGAAGCACGATGGTGGAGGTATAGGGTGAGGAGTTCTCCGGCAGCTCGTCGATCCAGCCGGATTCTATCAGCCCGGCCTGTTCAATCAGGGTGATGTCATGGGCCAGGGCCAGGGTGACAACGTCTGCGTCCGCCCCCTCGATAACGGAGCGGGCCTGAGAGCCGGAGCCGCCGTGGGACTGGATGACCTCTACCTCCTGGCCGGTCTCCTCCAGATACCAAGCTGTAAAAAGCTCGTTATACGCCTCATACAGCTCCCGTGTAGGGTCATAAGAGACATTGGTGATGGTGATGACGTCGCTGTCCCCGGAGCCGCCGCAGGCGGTCAGCGCCGCCAGCAGCAGTGCCGCGAGCAGGACTGGGATGATTTTTCTGGTGATGCGAAGCATAAAATTCCTCCTTTTTGCGCAAACGTTTTCGTTCTGTTTTTCCTCTTTTGTCTCTTGAAAAATGGTTGAAAAATCCCATAAATATGCTATACTTTTGAGAAAACACAAGAAAATCATGCCACGTTTTTTCAGATACGGCAACAGAAATTGCACAATCGTTTGCATCAAATTATAGAAAAAAAGGAAGGCTTGCCTATGTCCTTGAAGGAAATCGCCGCCATGACGGGAACGTCTGTTTCCACGGTATCCAGGGTGTTGAGCGGAAAAAATCCAAAATGTGCATCTCAGCCGGTGGCAGACAGAATCCGGGCCGCCGCGCGGGAGCTGGGCTATGTGCCGAACCCTCATGCCCAGGCGCTGAAGACCGGGAAGGGAGACGCTCCGGCTCCCTGGCTGGTGGCGGTGGTAGTATTCCGCCTGTCCTCTCTGGCAGAGGATCCCTTTTTTGAAGAGCTATACCGCTGCGTGGAAACGGAACTGCTGGCCCGAAGCTGCCAGGTTCGGTTGCTGACCCAGCCGGACAGCGCGGCGCTGGATACCCTGTCCGCTGCAGACGGGGTGGTGCTGCTTGGCCGATGCGACCAGTCCCGCATCGCCGCCGTCCGGGAGCGGAACCGAAACCTGGTGGGGCTTTGGCGCAACCCCATGGAGGGGGCGCTGGATCAGGTTTTTTGCAGCGGGGAAAAGGCGGCCCAGACGGCGGTGGATTATCTAATCAGTCTGGGTCATCGGGATATTGCCTATATTGGAGACGGCTCTGCCGAGGGGCGGTTCGTGGGCTATACTCACGCCCTGCTGGCCCATCAGATTCCCATTCGCCTGCCGCTGGTATACGAGACCGACCAGACAAGAGAGGAGGGCCGGTCTGCCATGGAACGGCTTCTGGAGGCGGGACAAGCCACCGCCGTTCTCTGTGCAAACGACTGGACGGCCCTGGGCGTTTTAGAGGCGCTGAAGGCGCACAGGGGCCGGAAGACGCCCCCCGTTTCCGTCGTCTCCATCGACAATATTTCCGCCGCCGCCCGCTCCGTTCCCATGCTGACCACGATGAACGTCCCCCGGCAGGACATGGCCCATCTGGCCGTCACGCTTCTCCTGGATCGACTGGAACGGGGCCACAGCGAATATCTGTCACTGGAGCTGCCCGCACGGCTGATGGAACGGGATAGCTGCTATGTGAATATCCCTTCGCAGTAAAACGGAAAACGGCCTGTCCGCCTTTGTCCGCACCCGCAGGCACGAAAAAGACAGGCAGGCTGTTTCACAGGAAACGAATCAGGGATAAAGGGCCGACCCCTTTATCCCTGATGAAATTTATTGCAGATTTGTATATCCCTCTAAATACTCGTCCACGGCCTTGGCGCAGGCGCGGCCTTCTGCGATAGCGATAGCCACCAGAGACGCACCCCGGTGCATATCCCCGGCCACGAATATCCTTTCGTTTTCCGTGGCGAAGCCGTCCCCACAGCCCAGGCGGCCCCTTTCATTCAGGGCCAGGCCGAAGCTCTCCGGGGCCAGGGCCTCCGCGCCGGAAAAGCCGGCCGCCAGCAGGAGAAGCTCTGCCGGGATGGTCTGCTCCTGTCCGGCGGTGTCCACCGTCACGGCGGTCAGGACGCCGTTTTCGTCTGTCTCCAGCCGTTTGGCCACGGTCTCATACAGGCGGGGGTCATGACCATAGCGGGCGATAGCCTCCTCCTGGCCGTAATCCGGCGCACCGGTCTTGGCGGAATAGGGCCAGACCCGCACCGCCTCGCTGGGAGCGGGCTTGCGGACGAGCTGAGTAACGGACACAGCCCCCTGGCGCACGGCGGTGGCCACGCAGTCCGTGGCGGTGTCCCCGTTCCCGATGATGACCACCCGCTTGCCCCTGGCGGAGCAGTCGCTCTCCGTCCCAGCCAGAACGGCCCTGGTGCTGGCGGTCAGATAATCCAGGGCCTGATATACCCCGGCGGCAGATGCGTTTTCATACGCCACCGATCGCGGCTCCCTGGCGCCGCAGCAAAGCACCACTGCGTCGTATTCCGCCAGAAGAACCTCGCCGGTCGTATCCCGACCGACCTGCACCCCGGTGCGGAAGGTCACGCCCTCCGCCTCCATCCGCTGAACACGCCGGTCAATGACGGATTTATCCAGCTTCATATTGGGGATGCCGTACATCAGAAGGCCCCCTACCCGGTCGTCCTGCTCGAATACCGTTACCTGGTGGCCCCGCTGGTTCAATCTGTCCGCCGCCGCCAGCCCTGCAGGGCCGGAGCCGACGACCGCCACCTGGCGGCCTGTGCGGACAGCGGGAGGCTTGGGCTGAATGAGGTCATTTGCATAGCCGTATTCCACCAGGGCCAGTTCGTTGTCCCTGATGGACACCGGCTCCCCGTCCAGGCCGCAGGTGCAGGCCGTCTCACACAGGGCGGGACACACCCGGCCCGTAAACTCCGGGAAGCTGTTGGTTTTCAGAAGTCTGTCCAGAGCGTGCGCCCAGTTGCCGTTGAATATCTCATCGTTCCACTCCGGGATAAGATTGTGGAGCGGACAGCCGAAGCCGGACTGGCAGAAAGGGACGCCGCAGCTCATGCACCTGGCCCCCTGGAGTTGTCTTTCCCGGGTGGACAGCTCCCCGTGGAATTCCTGAAAACTCTCAATCCGATCCGCGGGGGCGGCGCAAGGCCGCTCCGCCCGCTTATATTCCAAAAAGCCTGTGGTCTTTCCCGTGTTAGGCCCCTCCCTTCTGTACGGCGTAAAACGCCTCCAGCTCCGCCTGCTGCCGGGGGATACCCTTTTCCTCCAACTGCCCGATGGCGATGAGCATACGGCTGTAATCCGTGGGGGTTATCTTCTTAAACAGGGGGAGCATCTCCTCCCAATTTTCCAGGATGGTCTTGCCCCGCTGGGAGCCGGTGGCCTCCACATGGGCTGTAATCATGGCCTTGAGCTTGGCGATGTCATATTTCGCCGTGACGGCTCCCATGGAAACCATGTCCTTGTTGAGCTGCAAATACAGCTCATGCCGCTCGTCCAGCACATAGGCGATGCCGCCGCTCATGCCTGCGGCGAAGTTCTTGCCTGTGGAGCCGAGGATGACCACGCAGCCGCCGGTCATGTATTCGCAGCCGTGGTCGCCCACGCCCTCCACAACGGCCTCCGCCCCGGAATTTCGCACACAGAACCGCTCGCCGGCCATGCCGTTTATGTAGGCGCAGCCGGAGGTCGCGCCGTATAGGGCTACGTTTCCGATGATGATGTTCTCGCCGGGGTTGATGGCGCTGTTTTTCGGCGGGCGGACGATCAGTCTGCCGCCGGAAAGGCCCTTGCCGAAGTAGTCGTTGCTGTCCCCGGTCAGGCGGATGGTCATGCCCTTGGGCAGGAAGGCTCCGAAGGACTGCCCGCCGCCGCCGCTGGCCTCGATGGTCAGGGTGTCGTCCGCCAGGCGGTTTCCGAATCGCTTCGTCACCTCCGAGCCGAGGATGGTGCCAAAAGTGCGGTTGGTGCTGGATACCTTCACAGAGATCTTTTTGGGCGTGCCGTCCTTCAGCGTCTTTTTAAAGGCGGGCAGCAGCACGCTCTCGTCCAGCGTCTGCTCCAGATGAAAGTCATAATCCGCCTCCGGCTTGTGGTACACCGCGTTCTCCTCCTGATGAGCGGCGTTCAGGATCCCGGACAAGTCCACGCTGTGAGCCTGGCCTCCCGTCAGATCCCGGCGGACGCGGAGCAGGTCTGTGCGACCCACCAGCTCGTCCACGGTGCGCACGCCCAGCTTTGCCATGATTTCCCGCAGCTCCTGGGCCACAAACCGCATGAAGTTCATCACATATTCGGGCTTTCCCTTGAACCGGCATCGCAGGTCGGGGTTCTGGGTGGCAACGCCCACAGGGCAGGTATCCAGGTTGCACACCCGCATCATCAGGCAGCCCATGGAGACCAGCGGCCCGGTGGCGAAGCCAAATTCCTCCGCCCCCAAAATGGCGGCGATGGCTACGTCCCGGCCTGTCATCAGCTTGCCGTCCGTCTCCAATATGACCCGCTCCCGGAGGCCGTTGGCGATCAGGGTCTGATGGGCCTCCGCCAAACCAAGCTCCCAGGGCAGGCCGGCGTTTTGAATGGAGTTGCGGGGCGCGGCCCCGGTGCCTCCGTCATAGCCGGAGATCAGCACCACCTGCGCCCCGGCCTTGGCCACACCGGCGGCGATGGTGCCGACGCCCGCCTCGGACACCAGCTTCACGGAAATGCGGGCGGCCCGGTTAGCGTTTTTCAAATCAAAGATGAGCTGGGCCAGATCCTCAATGGAATAAATATCGTGGTGGGGCGGAGGAGAGATCAGACTGACGCCGGGGGTAGAATAGCGGGTGCGGGCGATCCAGGGATAGACCTTTTTCCCCGGCAGATGGCCGCCCTCGCCGGGCTTGGCCCCCTGGGCCATTTTTATCTGTATCTCCTGGGCGCTGCAAAGATATTCGCTGGTGACGCCGAATCGGCCGGAGGCCACCTGCTTAATGGCGCTGTTTTTCTCCGTCCCCAGGCGCTCCGGCTCCTCGCCGCCCTCGCCGGAGTTGGATTTGCCCCCCAGCCGGTTCATGGCGACAGCCAGGCACTCGTGGGCCTCCTTGGAGATGGAGCCATAGCTCATGGCCCCGGTTTTGAACCGGCGGACGATGGAATCCACGCTCTCCACCTCGTCGATGGGAACGCCGCCGTCCTCGGCCCAGGCAAATTCCATCAGCCCCCGCAGGGTTTGGGGACTGCGCTCCCGGTTCAGACGGGCGGAATATCGCTTGAATTTCTCATAGTCGCCGTTCCAGGTGGCCTCCCGCAGCGTTACCACGGTCTCCGCGTCGAACAGATGCTCCTCGCTGCCCTCCCCGGAGCGAAGCTTGTGGAAGCCCACGCTGTCCAGGGTGGTGTCCACCCCCAGACCCAGGGGGTCGAAGGCATGGCTGTGGTGGTATTCCACCGCCGCGCCTATTTCTTCTACGCCGATGCCGCCCACGCGGCTGACGGTGTGGGTGAAGTACTTGTCTATCACGTCCTGACGGATGCCCACGGCCTCAAATATCTGGGCGGACTGATAGGACTGAATGGTGGAGATGCCCATTTTGGAGGCGATCTTCACGATGCCGTTCAAAATCGCCTTGTTATAGTCGTTGATGGCGGTATGCTCGTCCTTGTCCAGCAGGCCCCGCTGAATACATTCCGCAATGCACTCATGGGCGAGGTAGGGCTGAATGGCCCGCGCGCCGTAGCCCAGCAGCAGGGCAAAGTGGTGTACGTCCCGCGGCTCCGCGCTCTCCAGGATGATGGAGACGGAGGTGCGCTTTTTCGTGCGGATTAAGTGCTGCTCCATGGCGGACGCGGCCAGAAGGGAGGGGATGGCCACATGGTTCTCGTCCACCCCCCGATCGGACAGCACCAGGATGTTTGCCCCCAGGCGGTACGCCTTGTCGCACTGAACAAACAGCCGGTCTAAGGCCCGCTCCAGCGGGGTATTTTTATAGTACAAGAGGCTCACGGTCTCCACATGGAATCCGTCCCGGTGCATGGCCTTGATTTTTATCAGGTCTACCCCGGTGAGGATGGGGTTGTTGATTTGCAGGACGTTGCAGTTGTCCGCGCTCTTCTCCAGCAGATTGCCGTCCGAACCCACATAGACGGTGGTGTCCGTGACGCACTCCTCCCGGATGGCGTCGATAGGCGGGTTCGTCACCTGGGCGAACTGCTGCTTGAAATAGTGGAACAGCGGCGGATATTTCTCTGAAAGGACAGCCAGGGGAACGTCACTGCCCATGGCGGCGGTCGGCTCTGAACCGGTGCGGGCCATGGGGAGGATGGCGTCCTTCACTTCCTCATAGGTATAGCCGAAGGCCCGGTACAGGCGATCCCGCATGACCTGGGTGTGGGTCTGCACCTGCTGGTTGGGGATTGGCAGATCCTTTAGCTGCACAAGGTTCTGATCCAGCCATTCTCCATAGGGCTGGCGGGAGGCGTAATAATCCTTCAGGTCGGAATCCGTGAGCAGCCGGCCCCGCTTGGTGTCGATGAGCAGCATTTTCCCCGGCTGGAGGCGGCTTTTCTTGACAATATGCTCCTCTGGAATATCCAGCACACCCACCTCGGAGGAAAGGATGAGCCGGTCGTCGTCCGTCAGGTAATAGCGGGAGGGACGCAGGCCGTTTCGATCCAGGATAGCGCCCACCAGGTCGCCGTCGGAAAACAGGATGGAGGCCGGACCGTCCCACGGCTCCATCATGGTGGCATAGTAACGATAGAGATCCCGCTTCTTCCGGCTGATTTTCTTGTCGTTTTTCCACGGCTCAGGGATGGTGATCATCAGAGCCAGGGGCAGATCCATCCCGTTCATCATCAGAAATTCTAGCGTGTTGTCCAGCATGGCGGAGTCGGAGCCACTGCTGTTGATGACGGGAAATATTTTGTCCATATTCTCCCGCATGACGGTGGAGGACATGGTCTCCTCCCTGGCGATCATACGGTCAACATTGCCCCGAATGGTGTTGATCTCTCCGTTGTGCAGAATCAAACGGTTAGGGTGCGCCCGCTCCCAGCTTGGGGTGGTATTGGTGGAAAAGCGGGAGTGAACCATGGCGATGGCGGAGGTATATGCCTCGCTCTGCAGATCCTTATAGAAGCCCCGAAGCTGACTGACCAGGAACATCCCCTTATATACGATAGTACGGCAGGAAAGGGAGGCCACATAGGTGTTGTCGTTGGACTGCTCAAAGACCCGCCGGGCCACATACAGCCGCCGGTCGAAGGGCAGGCCCGGCGCAGCATCCTTTGGCCGCTCCACAAATCCCTGCAAAATGCAGGGCATACAGTCTCTGGCCTTCTGGCCCAGTATCTCCGGGCAGGTAGGAACCTCCCGCCAGCCCAGAAGCTTCATGCCCTCCTTCTCCACGATGATCTCGAACATCTTCTTGGCCTGACTGCGCTTGACGCTGTTTTGCGGGAAGAAGAACATCCCCACGCCATAGTCCCGCGGCCCGCCCAGGGTAATGCCGCACTCCGCCGCAGCAGCCTTGAAGAAGGGATGGGACACCTGCACCAGGATGCCTACCCCGTCCCCGGTCTCCCCGGCGGCGTCCTTTCCGGCTCGGTGGGCCAGCTTTTCCACGATCTTCAGCGCGTCGTCCACCGTCTGATGGCTGGGGCGGCCCTTGATGTCCACCACCGTGCCAATGCCGCAGGCGTCATGCTCAAAGCAGGGCCTGTAAAGTCCCTGGGCCTGCTGCTCCTGTGATGATAGCTCCATTGTTGTATCTCTCCCCTTTTGCCGGTCTGCCCGCCACAGGCGGCTCCGGCCCAGTATAGGTTCAAACGCAAACTTATGACGTTGATAATAAAATATTATACCTCTTGCTTTATTGGATTGCAACCCTTTTGCAATGGGAACCATGCCTAAGAACCATTCCTTTTGGGCCGCCGTTTTCCATCATTCCTACAAATTTCACCTCCGCCGCCAGATTGCCGGTTGAAAAATCCAAAACAATTCCTTATACTAGACACCAACAATAACTTATGATTAGGAGCATCTGTCTGTAATTATATGAAAAACTATACAAAAATGACCACCAAGGAGCGGGATCGGGAATACGCCGCCGCGAAAAGCCAATATGAGGAGCTGAAGGCCCTGGGCCGTCCCCTGGACATGAGCCGGGGCAAGCCCAACTCCGTTCAGCTCGATTTGTCCATGGGCCTGCTGGGACAGGAGCCGACGGAGCTGATCATCACCTATAAGGGTACGGATGTGCGAAATTATGGAGAGCTGGCCGGCGTGGACGAGTGCAAGCAGCTCTTTGCGGATCTTCTGGGCCTGGAGCAGAAAAACATCATTATGGGGGGCCAGTCCAGCCTGTCGCTTATGTACGACTGCGTGGTGCGGGCCCTTCTGCTGGGCGTATACAACGGCAGCAAGCCCTGGGGCCAGCAGGGAACCATCAAATTCCTCTGCCCGGTGCCGGGGTATGACCGGCATTTCGCCATCTGCCAGGAGTTTGGCATTGAGATGATCAGCATCCCCATGACCGCCGACGGCCCGGACATGGACATGATAAAGCAATATGTGGAGTCTGACCCCCAGGTGAAGGGCATTTGGTGCGTACCCAAGTATTCAAACCCCACCGGCATCACCTATTCGGACGACACCGTCCGGGCCTTCGCCGCCCTGAAGCCGGCGGCGGACGACTTCCGCATTTTCTGGGATAACGCCTACATCGTCCACTGCTTCGAGCAGGAGGACGACCATCTTCTGAACATCTTCGATGCCTGCCGGGAATACGGCTCAGAGGACATGGTCTATGAGTTCACCTCCACCAGCAAGGTAACGTTTTCCGGCGCGGGTCTTGCCGTCCTGGCTGCCAGCGAGGGGAATGTAAAATTCCTGCTGCGCCAGATGAGTGTCCAGACCATTGGCTATGACAAGATAAACCAGCTCCGCCATGTGAAATTCCTCAAGAGTGTGGAGGGCATCCAGGCCCATATGCGCCGCCAGGCCGCCCTGCTCAAGCCCAAGTTCGACTGCGTGGTGGGCTATCTTCAGCGGGAAATTACCCCCCGCGGCATCGGCTGGTGGCACACGCCCAACGGAGGTTATTTCATCGCCTTCGCCGGCCTTCCCAACACCGCCAAGCGCACCGTGGAGCTGTGCGCGGAGGCGTCTCTCCTTCTGACCCCCGCCGGCGCGCCCTTCCCCTATGGCAAGGACCCGGAGGACAACACCATCCGCATCGCTCCCTCCTATCCCGACATCCCCTCTCTGGCCTCCGCCATGCAGCTTTTCTGCATAACCGAACGCATGGCCGCGCTGGAATCTCTGGGGTAAAACACAGGAAAAAAGCGGGGTTTTCGTTCCTTGACTTTTTCTCCGAAAAAATGATAAAATACAGACCGCAAATTGCAAGTGCAAGTTGGACACTCGGTAGAATGAATTTATGAACCTTG
>JAJQCH010000111.1 GCA_021202795.1 Oscillospiraceae bacterium | reverse complement strand
ATCACTATGGATTTTCTTTTTCAAGTGTCCATCTTCATTATGCAATCAACCAAAAGGAAATATCAAAGGAGCTTATTATATCATGGGAAAGGTCATAGGCATTGATTTGGGTACCACCAATAGCTGTGTGGCGGTGGTAGAAGGGGGACGGCCCGTTATTATCCCCAACGACAAGGGAGAGCGAACTACGCCCAGCGTGGTGGCGTTCACCCAGGACGGGGAGCGGCTTGTGGGCGCTCCGGCCCGGCGGCAGGCGGCCATGAATACAAGTCGCACCATTTCCTCTGTGAAACGGCATATGGGTACGGACTGGCGGGTTCGCATTGACGGCAAGAGCTACACGGCCCAGGAGATCAGCGCCATGATCCTCCGCAAGCTCCGTCAGGACGCGGAGGCGTATCTGGGACAGCCGGTGACGGACGCGGTCATCACCGTTCCCGCCTATTTCAACGACATCCAGCGCCAGGCCACCAAGGACGCGGGCCGCATCGCGGGACTGAATGTGGAGCGCATTATCAACGAGCCGACCAGCGCGGCCCTGGCCTACGGTTTGGATAACGGACAGGCCCAGAAAATCATGGTTTACGACCTGGGCGGCGGCACCTTCGACGTGTCCATCATCGAGATAGGGGACGGCGTGATCGAGGTGCTGGCCACGGCGGGCAATAACCGCCTGGGCGGAGACGATTTCGACCAGCGTCTGGCGGAGCATATTGTGGCCCAGTTCAAGCGGGAAAAGCATATCGATCTGTCCAGAGACCCCTCCGCCATGACCCGCGTTCGTGAGGCGGCGGAGCAGGCGAAAAAAGAGCTTTCCGCCTCGGACAGCACGGTGATAAACCTGCCCTATATTGCTCAGGGAAAGGACGGCCCCGTCCATCTGGAAATGCCCCTGACCCGCGCCGCCTTTACCGGCCTTATCCAGGATCTGATAGACGCCACTGCCGGGCCGGTGCAGAGCGCTCTCAGCGACGCGGGCCTGACGGCGCGGGATTTGAGCCGGGTGCTGCTGGTGGGCGGCTCCACCCGTATTCCCGCTGTGCAGCAGAAGGTACGCAGTCTGACCGGCATTGAACCCAGCCGCAGCATTAACCCCGACGAGTGCGTGGCCCAGGGGGCGGCGGTGCAGGGGGACATCCTCTCCGGCGGTTCCATGACTCTGTCCGGATCCAATTCCGACAGTCTGGACGGCGGCGCGGGCGGCGGCATCCTGTTGCTGGACGTGACGCCTCTGAGCCTCTCCATCGAGACGGTGGGCGGCGTGGCCACCCGCCTGGTGGAGCGGAACACCACGCTGCCCACCCGGTACTCCCAGATATTCACTACCGCTGCCGCCTACCAGCCCAGCGTGGACATTCATGTATTGCAGGGCGAGCGGCCCATGGCCAAAGACAACAAGACAATCGGACGCTTCACCCTTCGGGGCATTAAAAGGGCCATGGCAGGCGTGCCGCAGATTGAGGTGACGTTTGACATCGACACCAACGGCATCCTGAAGGTCTCCGCACGGGATTTGGATACCGGCAAGGCCCAGTCCATCACCATCACCGCCAACGAAAAAATGTCTGAGTCGGAGATACAGCAGGCCATCCGGGACGCGGAGCAGTACGCCGCCCAGGACGGAGTGCGCCGTTCTGCGGTGGATGTGAACAACGAGGCTCAACGGCTTCTTATGCAGGCGGAGCAGGCGTTGGGCGCTGCCGGAAAGCAGATCGACAAGGACGAGAAAAAACAGGTGAAGGCCGATATTTCCGCGCTACGAAAGACCATGGGCAAGCGGGCGGATAAGATGACAGAGGCGGACATCGCCGCTATCCAGGCGGCTATGGCCCAGCTTCAGTCCTCCGCCGCTCATGTGATGGAAATGACCGGCGGGAACAGCGGCTCCGGCGGACAGGTATAAAAGACCGGCGCGTCTTTCTAAAAACGCAGCCTCCGTTGTTGCGGGCGCTGCGTTTTTTGTCGGTAGATTACGCAATCGTTTGTATGATTTCTGTTGACTTCAGAGATGTCAATCGTGTAAATTTGACTTAACAGAAGAAGATAATCGCTGTCCATATAACAGGTAGCGCCGAGTTGGAGACAGAACAAACGTTTGCGTTGTCGAAGGGAGCATATGCTGTGCGATATATGATGAAATCGAATATGCTTTATCAGGAAAGCGGGCAAAAGCCGATCGGAAAAATAAAGGACGCGCTCTTCGGTCCGCGAAAAACGGTGTCCATGCCGGATTCTGCCGTCAAGCTGAAGGCAGACATACTTCAAGAGGAGCGGACGGCCTCGCGGCGGCGGGATGTTCGGGAGATGAAATATGTTCTCACCGACGACAGAGGAAAGGCGCTGGCCTCCGCCGTGCCGGGGTATTCTGTGCAGGAGGATCCGTCTGTGATGGGTTGGCCTGCGTTTCGTGCGCCGGAGGTGGATCATGCGGCGATTCTGGTGGGGGACAGGAGCTATCTGCTGACACGCCGGGGCGCGGACGACTATCTTCTGACGGCAGAAAATGAGACCGTGCTTTACGCCAGGCGAAACAGTATGTCCATCACCTGGAGCATTGAAAGCGACGCTGATTTTTCTGCGGAGATTATTTGCGGTCTGTATATTTTCTGCCGATACATCGAGCATGAAAACGAAGCCATCTCGGCATAAAAACAGAGCTGAATCAAATGGACTGTTTTGATTCAGCTCTGCTTTTTTATTGCCTGCGCCAGGCGCAAGGGGTTGGTTTTACAGCAGGAAAAACTGCACCACGTTATAGGCGGAGATGCAGGTAACGATGATCAGCAGCACCCGCAGAAGCTTTTCCGTCCTGGCGCTGTCCAGACGCTTGGAAATAGCGGCCCCAAGGATCGCTCCGCCCACGCCGCCGCAGGCCATGAAAATCAGGTCGAGCCAGTTAAAGGCCGGGACGGTGTGGGTGGCCAGCGCAGTTCCAATGCTGGAAATCTGGGAGAACATGATAATGTAGATGGAGTTTTTCGCCGCCTCCTTGGCGTCCATGGAGAAGAAGAAAAACAACACTGCAATATTAATCGGCCCGCCGCCAATGCCCAGGAAGGTGGAAATCAGGCCCAGTGCCAGGCCGATCAGGACTGCTGCCAGGGGGCTTTTAACGTGTGTGGAGGGAAGTCTGTCCTTGTTGCAGACATAAACGAAAACGCCGATGTTAATGAGCGTCAGGCACACGGCCTGGATGCCGCCCAGCACCTCCTCCTGTCCCGACAGGGACAGCACAAGCTGAAGCAGCCATTTTCCTGCGAGGCCGCCCAGCACCGCGCCGATAGCCAGGGGCGTGCTGGTTTTCACCTGGAGCCTGACCCCGTTGTTCCGGGTGCGTATCAGGGAGGAGACAGACATGGCCAGCACCGTGCAGCCGGACAAAAAGCTGACCGTCGTTGCCGGAAGAACGCCGATGGCGTCAAGCACCGGCTTGATGATAACGCCCCCGCCGAACCCGGCGATCGCTCCCAGGGTGGAAGCGGTCAGACAGACCAAAAACAACAATACAACCATGTATCTTCTACCTTTCTCTTAGAACCTGTATTCACAGGCGTCCAACACCGTCTGAGCGAGCCTTTTTCCGCTGCTCTGCGTTAAATTTTCTTGAAATACACAAAGTATGCCTGCGAAAATTTGCCTTGACCAGCGAAAAAAATTCTTCGCCCATCCGGCATCGTCCGCCTGTGAATACAGGTTCTTAATCTCTCCGATTTGTTTTGCCGCAATACGCGTGCAGGTGCCGGACAGCCTGTGACGGCTGTCCGGCACGGCAGATCAGTGAATACTGTCGGTGCAGCGCAGGGGAGAATTTACATCATCATAAACCCACATCATCTGCGGCCACTGAGGTACCGTGTTGGGCTGAGGAATACCGGGCGTGGAGCGGCCATTCAGAATATAGACGGACAGCTTTGTTTTTAGATAAGCCACAAGGCCCGGATACTGATGGCAGACGTTTTCCGTTTCTCTTACATCCTTACCCATGTGATAGAGCTGAACCATCGTGCCGTCCTCCGGCACGGGTTCCAATCCTTCGGTCCATAGCGTTCCGCCTGAACCGGGACAAAGCTCCAGCTTCCAGTCTCCGCAGCGGATGCCAAAGGAACCATCTGCGGAGGAGTGAACCGCATCGCGGCGAGTGGGCCTCGTTCCGCCTTCCCAGAGGGACAGCATGGAAATGCTGTCCTCACCGGCGTTTTGGGGCAGCTTATAGCCCACCAGCTCCGCCAGCGTGGCCATAACGTCCGTGAGGCAGACTAGCTGGTCACAGGTTGAGCCTGGCTGAATCATTCCGGGCCAGCGGACGATGCACGGGATTCGGTGTCCGCCGTCGTAGATGTCGCCCTTGAAGCCACGGTAGATGTAGCTGGGATTGTGTCCACAGCTTGCCATATAATCATAGTCCACGGCGGGGGAGCAGCCGTTGTCGCTGGCAAAAAGGAAGACAGTGTTGTCCTCGATGCCCAGTTCCTTCAGCTTGTTCATGACGTCGCCCACGCAGGCGTCCAGCTCCATGACAAAATCGCCGTAAACGCCGACCTTGGATTTTCCCCTGAATTCATCTGTGGGTACCAGAGGAATATGCACAGCGGGCGTTGGATAGTAGAGGAAGAATGGCCGACCGTCCTCATGGTACTGCTCCAGCAGATCCAAAACCTTTTTATTAAAATCTGGAACGACGTTTTCATGCTTGAAGCCCTCGGCGATGGGGCCGTAGGACCAGCCGTCCCGCCCCGGAGGTGCCATATGGGGGAAAGGCTCATAGCCGGTGTAGCCGGTGGGAACCGTTACTACATGGTCGTTTTCAATGTAGGTATAAGGGCCGGAATCCAGGGATGCCTCCATACCATAGAAGTAGTCGAAGCCGTATTCGCAGGGGCCGTGTGTAAACGGTTTGGTATAGTCAATGTCAAAGGTTCCGGGGCCGGTTTTTGTCCAGTCCATGCCAAGGTGCCACTTACCTACGCAGCCGGTTTGATAACCACATTCCTTCAGCATGGACGCCAGCGTCAAGCGGCCCGGCTCGATCAGATGAGGCTTTGCCTCCTGCAGAACCAGCGACTTTAGCCAGGAACGCCAGTTATAGCGCCCGGTCAGCAAACCATAGCGGGACGGCGAGCATAGCGCGGAAGATGCGTGCGCGTCGGTAAAGGCCATACCTTCCGATGCCAGTCGGTCAATGTTGGGCGTCTGTATTTTGGAGTCCGGGTTCAGGCAGGAAAGATCTCCGTATCCAAGATCGTCTACAAACAGTAAAATAATATTTGGCTTGCGCATGATAACACTCCTTTTTCATCAAGCCTTAGGCCAGACCGGGGAACAGGGTCAGCAGAGCGATAACGGTGGCACAGCCCAGCATGGGGCAAAGCACTGTTACGACAAACACAGGGAAATAAGCTTCCTTATGGGTCAGCCCGGACAACCGCAGGGAAAGCAGGATACCGCCGTTTGTGGGGACGGTTTCAAAGGTGTTGGCCGCGAAGGATGCTACGCGGTGGACTGCGGATGCGGAAATCGTGGTACCCAGATTACTTCCAAAAATGTTTTGCAAAATGGGGATGCCGATATTAAGACCAGAGTTCGGCGCGGCGGTGATGGCGCAGACCAGCGCCACAACGATGGCAGTGATAACCAGCGGGTTGATGTTCCAGCTAGCGACGTTTGTGATCAGCGAACCGAACAGGGACGTGTTTTGCACAAGATAACCGAAGCCGGTGACGCAGGCGCAGTCGAATACCAGCGCAGCGGCGGTTGCGCCGCCCTTGTTCAGATTTTCCTGTATTGCCTTGAGACTGCCGAACCGGGGATAAAACATCAGACAGCACAGTACAGAGGCAGTGAACGTGCCGATGGTGACATTTTGCGTTATATTAAATATAACAAAAACGACGATCAGTGGCAACAGAGACAGGAAGAAATTGGGAACCTTCTTGTCAGCGTCAAAATCAGGGTCATGGGCCTTGTCTGTCACATATACTTCCCCTCTCTTTTGCGCCCGGCGGATGGAGAAATAAAGATACAGCCCGCCGGCGATTGTCTGCACAAGACCGCCGATTAGGCCGGGGATTGCCGCGGCGGTGGAGGTGGTTCCCAGAAGCGCCATGGGAATGACGTTATAGATTTGCGGACTGGTGGGAATTACGGAGGACGCCGGACAGATCATCATAAAGGCGATGATGTAGCGGCGGGGAATGTTGGAACCGCGGAGCAGGCCAATGCAGATGCCATAAGTAACAAGGGTTCCGGCCATACCGGGAACACCGCCCAGGTTCAGCGCGATGTTAAGCAGGATGCACAGCAAAATGGTGGCCGCCACCTGAGCGCCAGCCTTGGCGCCGCAGCGGTGGATAAGTCCCGTTATCGCGCGGGCCACGCCTTCAGAGGCGCCGCTGGCTACATAAACCTGGCCAAAAATCGCGCCGCAAATCAGAATCAATCCGTTATTGGTGCAGAAATTGGTGAAGCCCGTGATAAACAGCGTGGAGACCTCCGCGATATTAAAAATCCCAGAGGTAAACGCAACGATCAGCGCACAGATGATTGCTCCGTATATCACTGAATACCCTTTGTAAGTCAGGTAAATCAGCAGGAACAACGCTACAAAAATGCCGAGGATGCCTATAAATGACATAATAACAACCCTTTCTTTTTTGATTTATTTACTTGACAGAGGCCCTGCTCGTGGTAAAATTATAACAAAAAAGGATTGTTTTTGCCAATATCGTTGTGGAATATGCCATATTCCAAACCATTATTAGAAATGCGACAGGAGAAATCAGAATGGGGATGGATTTACCAAAAATACGAACATTTTTAACGGCGGCAGACTGTCTTAGCTTTTCTGAGACTGCCGTGCAGCTACACACAACGCAGCCCAACGTCAGCAAGCAGATTTCATTTTTGGAGCAGGATCTTGGCGTTCAGTTGTTTGAACGGGAGAAATCCCACATTCGGCTGACGCCCGCCGGCGAGATTCTTCGGCAGGAATACGGCAAAGCGTTTGACCATGTGGAGCAGGGCCGTATTCTTGCCCAGCAGCGGGCCCGCGGAAAGGAGATGTGCTTCCATTTGGGCATCTTTGAGGGCTATGGCCCGGAGCGGTATGTTTTATCGCTGGTAAATATGCTTGAGCGGACTTATCCGAATGTGGAAGTTATAGTGGAGTGGAACGGTCTGCCGCGATTACAGGCGGGGATAAACGATGGAACGCTGGATATGTGTCTGTGCAAGCATTTTGACGCCAGCTCCATGCGCAAGTGCAACCAGTTTGTACTGGGTACCGGCACACCGATGATGTATCTCAGCGCCGACCATCCTCTTGCCAGTCGGGATACACTGAACCTGGCGGAAATGGACGGTGTGCCGCTCGTTACCATCCAGCCGAAGATAGCCGCTGCGGGATATACTTATCAAATGGACACGCTGAAGGCGGCTGGCTATAACCCAACGAAGGTTTATCTTGTGTCCAATATTCTCTCGCAGGTCAATTATGTGTTAATGGGACGTGGATTTGGGATCGGGGATAAAAATTATCGTTTTTTTCACCTGCGCGCTCTTCGTGGGTATCCGTTAAAAAACTTTCCCGCAGGGAGGGATGTGCTGGTCTGGCGGGAGGACAATACCAATCCGGCTGTTCCCCTGTGTATCGACTGCGCGGAGAGGATAACCTCCACGGGCGGTTCCTGTGACGGCGAAATATAAAAGATTAAACCCACGGAGGGACGACGATGGACACAATATCGCTTTTAATCAAGCCCGCCTCTGGCCGGTGCAATTTACGGTGCCGGTATTGCTTTTATGAGGATGTGACGGAGCATCGGGAGGAGGCCGACCTGGGCTTTATGACCGAGGAGACGCTGGAGCAAATGGTTCAGCAGGCCATGGAGACGGCGCAGCGGCGGGTGAGCTTCGCCTTTCAGGGGGGAGAGCCTATGCTGCGGGGGCTGCCGTTTTTCCGGCGCTTCATCGAGCTGGAGGAACGCTATCGCAGGCCGGGGCTTCAAATCGAACATTCTATTCAGACCAACGGCACCCTGATAAACCAGGAGTGGGCGGATTTCTTCCGGGAAAATCGGTTCCTGGTGGGGCTTTCCCTGGACGGCACGCGGGAGCTGCACAACGCCAACCGGGTGGACGCCAGGGGGAAAGGTACCTGGGACGCGGTCGTCCGCTCCCTGGGGCTGCTGCAAAAAAATCAGGTGGATGTTAACCTTCTCTGCGTTGTCACCGGCGCGGCGGCGCGGCGGGGACAGGCGGTCTATCAGAGCCTGAAAAAGCTGGGCTGCCGCTATATGCAGTTCATCCCCTGCCTGGATCCGCTGGAGAGGGAGCGGGGCGGTATGGCCTATTCTCTTTCGGCGGAGCGGTATGGGCAATTTTTGTGCGTCGTCTTCGACCAGTGGTACCGGGACTGGGCGGCAGGGGACTACGTCAGTATCCGTACGTTCGACGACTATGTACACCTGCTGGCCGGTCAGCCGGCGGGTACCTGCGCCACGGCGGGCCGATGCGGGCAGTATTTTGTGGTGGAGGGGGACGGGAGCGTCTACCCCTGCGATTTCTTTGTGCTGGACGAGTGGCGCATGGGTCGCCTGGGGGAGCAGTCTCTGGAGGAGCTGAGCCGGTCGCCTGTGGCGGCGCGGTTTTGCAGCGAAGGACGGGGCGCGCCGGGAGAATGTGCCGGATGCCCCTGGCTGCCGCTGTGCAACGGCGGCTGCCGCCGGGACTGGGTGGGCATGGAGCGAAACTACCACTGCCAGGCCCTGCGAACCTTTTTTGAGTACGCCTGCCCACGCATGGAGCAGATTGCCCGCCTGGAAAGACGGCTGGGCCAGCCGTAAGCCGCCGGGACGACCGCGTCCGCACAATAAAATATACCGCAGTCACACCTCCTGACAGGGGAGGACACGACTGCGGTTATGCTTTTTGCGGGGCCTTACAGCTTTGTCCGGGCGGCGATGATCTCCGCCATCTGGCCTACGTTTTTCATGGAGGAGACCTCCTTCATTTTGAACTTCATCTTGAAGGTGCGCTCGATGGTGACGATCAGGGTGATGTGAGCCAGAGAATCCCAGCCCTCCACGTCCTTGGCGGTGGTCTCCGGCGTCAGGACGATGGAATCGTTGTCGAACAGATCCCGGAAGATCTTAGTGAGTCTTGCGTAAATCATCTTCATATCCATAGTTATATCTCCTTTTGTGGATTGCCAGTCACGGCAATTACATGATTTTGATTTTCATATCCGGCCACGGGCAGCTCCCAGACGGTGTTTCCGGCCTCGTCGGCGGACAGGAGGGTGAAGCCGAAGGTTTCATACAGCTTCTCCACCATGTGGTTTTTGGCGGTGGGATAGTAATAGCCCCGGATGTGGGTGATACCGGCCTCGCGGCATTTTTCCACCAGCACGTCCAGCATGGCCTGCTCCATGTTCCGCTTCAGCACCCGGCAGCTCATCAGCCACAGCTCCACGTCCAGAACCGAACCGTTCTTGTGGCCGATGACCACGGAGACCACGCCGTTATCCCCAAACTTGTCCGTCAGCTTGCCGTACAGCCGGATATAGTCGCCGCTGCGATAGACGGCCTCCATATCGGCGGGGGTGTACCGGCGGGTGGTCAGGTTAAACTGATTGCTCTTGTTGGATAGCTGGGTGATCCGCTCCAGATACACCGGGAGGAAGTCGTCTATGACGGCCTCCATCTCCAGGCTGCGGAGGTATTCGTCATAATCCCCGAAGGCGGCGATCTGGGCGCTGCGGAGGACGTTTTTGCGGTACATATCGTTCCGCTTCAGGTCGTCGTCGCTGAACACCGTCACCTCGAAGAAGCCGCTGCGGTCGATGGTGGTGATGTAGGTCTCCACCTCTTCCATAGGCGGCACGGCCACGCCGGGGAGCTGGGAGCGGACGATCTCCCGTTCGGCGGGGTTGTCGTCCACGAACACGATGGCCTCCGGCAGGATGTTCAGGTCGGCGGCGATCTGGGCGATGTTCTGGTGCTTGTTGTCCCAGTTGGCCTTAATGACGATGAAATCCTCCGGGCGGAGAAGCCCCTCCGGGTGATTGAGGCCCGCGATGGCGTTTTCATGGTCGTTTTTGGAGCAGACGGTCAGCACGATGCCCAGGGAGCTGACCTGCTTGAGGTAGCTCTGGAATTCATAATAGGACTGGGCGGGGCCTGTCTCCTGCCCGATCTCTATGCCGTCCACGCCGTCGTCTCCCACGACGCCGCCCCAGAGGGTGTTGTCCAAGTCCAGGGCCAGGGCCTTCTTGTTTTTGCCGTACAGGGATTTGATGATATTCGCCGTGTTATACGCCAGATAGGGGATGGCGTCGAAGCACAGGGCGTATTTATACATATTCCAGTAGGAGGGGTCAGACCAGTCCTTCAGGCCGTAATCGGCGGAGAGGAAGTCGATGTCGTTTATATAAAAGCTCTCGTGCGTCCGGGCGTATTCCCCGAAGGCGTCGTTCAGGCGGCTGATATACCGGCTGCGGCCCCGGTAGTCCCAGCAGTCCCGGTTGCCCATCAGGCGATACAGGGGCTTTTCAAAGTTGTTCTGGATGATGGGGCAGCGGAATTTCTCCCGGATGCTCTCCCAGAGGGCGGTGAATTTGCCCATCTCCGCGTCGAATTTTGCGTCCACGTCCGCCGCCGAATCCGTCACCACGGGGTAGTTTTCAATGTTGCGGTTGGTGGTGTGGATCCAGATCAGGTCGGGCTGGAAGTCCAAAAGCTCCTTTGAGGGGAACATCCCGTCCTGGAAATACTGGGCGTATTCCGATTCATAAAAGGTGGGTTCGATGCCATAGTTCAGCAGGAACAGCTCCAGCATACCCACGATGTCGCTGGTGGTGGAGCCGCCGAAGACGGCGATCTTCTTCGGCAGGCGGGTGACGTTCTCCGCCAGAAGCCGGCGGCGCAGGGATTTTCGCTGGGTGAGAAGCTCGCCCCCGTCAAAGGGGTATTCCAGTTCCTTCATATTTATATGCCTCCTTGGGCTTATCCTTCCGTTTCCTCGATGTCCACGGTCTCCTCCGTCTCCTCGGCGGCAGGGGTCTCCGTCGGCTCCGGGGTGGCAGCCGCCTCTATGGCCTGCTCGTCCACCACCTCCACGTCCGCGTTCTGGGTCAACAGGGTGGAGAGATTATTGGCGTTCGTTCCCACCACGGAGTAGGAACACATGGTAAACAGCACGTCCGTGATGCCCAGGTCTTCGATGAAATTCACCAGGTTGCAGTTGAAGTACCGCATATCAATGACGAATATCTCCTCAAAGGAGCTGGTATAGAACGGGATCTCCGCGTTGCCGTAGCTGTCCTTGATGACCAGGAGCTTCCGGCCGTTGTCCACGTCGGTGCAGATCTTCACGATCTTGTCGTCCCCGCCCATGAACATGATGTAGGAGTTGCTCACCGATACCTCCTGGATCAGACGGCCCTCATACTGATAGTTGAAGGAGCGGTCATAGTAGTAGGTGGTATAGTCGTTCATGGGGATATAGTAGACGAAGTCCTCCGGGTCGTTCAGGATGCGGGAGTCCTCCGAATAGGCGTACATGGTGCCGACGTAACCCTGGTTCACGCCCACCATGTATTCGGACAGGTCGGCGAAGGGAACGCCCGCCGCGTCCGCAAAGGTGCGGGCGGCATAATAGGCCCCCAGGGGCGCCCAGTGGTGGTCGGTGCGAAGATAGATGTCCTCGTCTGTGTGCTTGGCCAGGACGGAGCAGATGTCCACGCTGATGATGCTGCTGTCCAGCCGCTCCGCAATGGACTCGAAGCACGCCTCCTGGTCGGAGGAATAGCTGGAGGCGTTGCTGGGGACGTAATACTGACTGGCCAGGGGGGCGGGCATGGAGTAGATGGTGACGGAATCGTCCAGCTCCTCCGCGAGAGTATTCAGCGCCTCCACATAGGCGCTGCCGCCTCCGCCGCCGAACAGGCCCAGGCACCGCCAGTGGCCGTTCAGGTACACAACCAGCAGGCCGTTTGAAAGGTCAAACTCCGCCTCCTGGGCGGTATAGTCCGTCTGGTCGGGTTCCTCCGTGACCACCGGCTCCTCCACGGTCTCCTCCTCATCCTCGGCGGTGGCGGCGTTCATGTCGTTTGCCACCACGTCCTTGTTGATATAGGTAATGCTGGAGGTGGAGCTTGTCAGCCCGAACAGGTTTGTGAAGGTATACCCCACGTTTTTCAGGCTGTCCCGGTTCGGCACCGTGTCGTCGTACCAGGTGGCAATGTCGGAGGTATAGTCCCCGGAGAGGTAAGTCGCCAGGGTGAAGGTGGGAAACTCCGCCAGCGTGCGGTTTTCGATCTCCGATATGGTAGACCGGGGGAAGAACACCAGGTATGCGATGACTGCGATATAAAACACCGCGATGGCCCCCACGGCCAGGGCCGCGAAGCGGAGGTTGCTCCACTCCCGGCGGCGCTGGAAGCGGGCCTCCCTGGCGGCCTCCTTATCGGCGGGAGCAGGGGAAGAGGAGGCGGTCTTCACAGGCGTTTCCGGCTGGGCGGGGGAAAGGGCTTCCGCCTGCTCCTCCGGGCCGGGGCCGAAGTCGTCGTCAAATTCCGGGCCGAAATACTTGTCGAAGGTGCTGACGGTCTCCGCCTTTTTGGGCGGCTCCGGCTCGTCCTCCCATTCCTCCGACGGCTCCTCGTCCTCCGCTTCGGGGACGTCCTCCTCGTCCAGAAGGTACAGCTCGTCGTCCAGGAGATAGTCCCAGTCTTCTTCCGCCTCATCGGAGACGGCCTCGTCCCGGCCCTGATTAAAGGGGCGGTACTCGGCCTCCAGATCGGCCAGCGGGTCGAAATCATCCTCCTCTGGGTACAGATCGCTCAGAGGGTCGTATTTGTCAAATTCATCGTCATATGGGTCTCTGTTCATGAAATGCTCCTAATTAAATAAAGAAAAGGTTGATTGCATAATGAAGATGGACACTTGAAAAAGAAAATCCATAGTGAT
>JAJQCH010000041.1 GCA_021202795.1 Oscillospiraceae bacterium | reverse complement strand
TTCAATTGCTATGGATTTTTTAGGTGTTCAACTTCATTTTACAATCGACCATTGACAAAATACTAATCCTGTAGTATAAAGTGATTATGTAAGCGATTATTTTGAAAATAATGTAAAAATACCATTGTGGAGGTGTTACTATCAATCAATACTTAGCCCATATCAGCGAAGACGGCGCCAGGGAGCAAACCTTACAAGACCATTCAGAGGGGACGGCAAAACTGGCGTCAGATTTTGCAAAGCCCTTCGGAGCGGAGAAAACAGCAGAGATTGCCGGACTGCTCCACGATTGCGGTAAAGCGTCTGATGCCTTCCAGCGAAGAATCCGCGGCAGTCCAGAGCGAGTGGATCATTCCACTGCCGGAGCGCAAGAGCTTCTGCGGCTTGGGCAGTTGGAGGCGGCCTTTGCCGTGGCGGGTCATCACGGCGGTCTGCCCGACGGCGGCACTCGCGGCGACTCCCCGGACGATCCGACGCTGGTAGGACGCAGCAAGAAGCAGGTAGAGCCATACTTGAAGGGAACCGAGGAAATCCCCTTGCCGGAGCTTCCGTTTGCACCGCGCACTGGGTTTGAGCAGAGCTTCTTCATCCGTATGCTGTATTCCTGTCTTGTGGACGCCGACTATCTCGACACAGAGGCCTTCATGCAAGGGTCTCCCCCGCCTCGCGGCAGCGGTGAGTCTATCCCTGCGCTGCTGGAAAAGGTACGCCGACAAGCGGCGCACTGGCTGAACGCTCCCACGGATAATCCAGTCAACCAAGCCCGCAATCAGATTTTGCAAAGCTGTATCGACCTGGGGCGAACAGAAAAGCCGGGACTGTTCACTCTAACCGCTCCCACGGGAGGCAGCAAGACCTTCTCCTCCCTGGCCTTCGCCATGGAACACGCAGCCAAGCACCATATGACCCGCATCGTTTATATTTTACCATATACGTCAATTATAGACCAAACAATGGACGTATTTAACGACATTCTTGGAGAGGAAAACGTCCTGGGCCACTATTCCTCCGCCGACTTTCAACTGCGGGAATCCGACGAAATGTCGGTCAAGGATTACGCCAAAGCGCTGGCTTCTGAGAACTGGGACAGCCCAGTGATTGTCACCACAGCCGTACAGTTTTTTGAGTCCCTCTTTTCCAATCGCTCCTCCCGGTGCCGAAAGCTGCACAACATCTCCAATGCCGTGCTGATTTTCGACGAAGCCCAGACGCTCCCTGTAGACTACCTGATGCCCTGTCTTGCCTCTATCGCCCAGTTAGTACAGCACTATGGCTCCACCGCTGTGCTTTGCACCGCCACACAGCCCGCTCTTGCACCATACTTTCAAAAGCTGGCCCCGGAGCTTCCCTTGCGGGAGATCTGTCCAAACAGTCTAGACCTGTTTGCTTCCCTGCGCCGAACGACCCTGAAACAAATCGGATCTCTTTCGCAGACAGAGCTTGCCGCTCGACTGGCCGCATCAGACCAGGTGCTGTGTGTAGTGAACCGCCGACAGACGGCCCAAACGATTTATGCTATGCTGCCCAAGGACGGAAGCTACTGTTTGACAACTCTTCTGTGCGCCGCCGACCGCAGAGAAAAGCTAGAGGAGATTCGTATGAGACTGCGCCAGGGCAAGCCCTGCCGCGTCGTCTCCACCTCGCTGATTGAGGCCGGTGTTGATGTAGACTTTCCTGTCGCCTACCGTGAGGAAGCCGGACTGGATTCAGTTCTTCAAACCGCAGGCCGTTGCAACAGGGAGGGCAGACGTAACCCGGAGGAGAGCTTTGTCTACCTTTTTTCTTTGGCAGACGTATCTCCCCCGCAGGCGCTCAGCCAGAACAGAAATGCTCTTCACCATGTTCTCCGGCGCTGCCCGGAGGATCTACAGTCTCCCGAAGCGGTAGAGATTTATTTCAAATCTCTGTACTCCATAAAGGGCGATCAGGCGCTGGATAAGAAGGGCATCCTTGACGCCTTCAATCGTGGCAGAAATGGCTGCACACTCCCCTTTGCCCTGGTATCAGAGGAATTTCATATTATCGAAGCCCCCACCAAAACCGTCTACCTGCCCATTGGTCAGGGAAAGGTTCTATGCGATCAGCTTCAGCGGGAGGAGTACTCCAAGGCTCTATTTAGAAAACTTGGTATGTACAGCGTTTCCCTTTATCCCAACGATTTTGAACGCTTAGATCGGGCTGGCGCGCTGATTTGCACGGGAAACGACGCCGGAATCTTAAATGATCTACGGATTTATGATCCAAACCTTGGGTTGACATTTCCCACAGAAGACGGTCAAGCTTTTATATCATAACACAACCAAGAAAGGAGCGAATCGTCATGTCTATTCGGATCGAAGCTTGGGGCGACTATGCCTGCTTCAGCCGACCTGAAATGAAGACGGAGCGGGTCAGCTACGATGTAATGACCCCCTCCGCCGCCAGGGGACTGATTGAATCTATCTACTGGCACCCCGGTCTGCGCTATTCCATAGACAAAATTTTTGTACTCAATCCTATCAAATTCACCAACATCCGGCGCAATGAGGTCAAGAGTACCCTTCTAGCCTCCAGCGCCCTGGCGTCGGCTAAAGCCGGAACTTCCATCGCGCTTTATACGCCGGAGAACATTCAGCAGCGGGCGGCCATGCTCCTCCAGGATGTTCACTATGTAATTGAAGCACACTTTGACCTAACCGACAAGGCTGCACCGGGAGATAATCCAGGCAAATTCCAGGATATTCTGCGCCGGAGACTGAACCGCGGACAATTTTATTCCATGCCCTATTTTGGTTGCCGGGAATTCGCCGCCCACTTCCGGGAATGGCCTGGCGGCGACATCCCAGCCCTTTCCCTAACACAGGATCTGGGTTTTATGCTCTATGACATGGATTACTGCAATCCGCAAGACATCCGGCCAAAATTCTTCCGCGCCAAGCTGGAACACGGTGTGCTGGATTGCCGGAATTGCGAGGTGCATACATGATTTTACAGGCACTGTATCAGCACTATGATACCCTCTGCCGCCAGGGGAAACTGTCTCCGCCTGGCTGGGACGCCACTTTCAAGGTTTCCTTTGGACTTGAATTGTCTCAGGATGGGGAGCTGTTAGATCTGCTGGATCTTCGCGCAACGCAACTGCGGGGCAAAAAGGAAGTGCTGGTTCCAAAACTCATCAATGTCCCTGCCCACAAGGGCCGCACGGTTGGAATTTCTGCTAACTTTCTGTGCGACAACGCTACCTATTTGCTGGGCGTAGATGAGAAAGGAAAGCCAGAACGGGCCAAGCAATGCTTTCAAGCTTGCGCAACCTTACACCACCAGCTTTTGGACGGAGTGGACTCTCCTGCCGCAAAGGCCATTTTGGCCTTCTTCGATCATTGGGAACCAAACAAAGCCGCCGAACACCCCTGTCTTGCCCCACAATGGAAGGATTTAATGGGTAATGCCAATCTTCTGTTCTTTTACGACCTGAACGAGGCAACAGAAGATCCCGCTATTCGGAACGCCTGGCAAACATACTACGACGCAGTAAACCCGGAAGCTGTTCAAAGTCAGTGTCTTATCACTGGTGAGATTGGGCCTATTGCAGCGACTCATCCCCCAATCAAGGGCGTTCGAGGGGCTCAATCCTCCGGTGCGGCGCTTGTCTCCTTCAATGCCTCGGCCTTTTGCTCCTACGGGCACGAACAGAATTTGAACGCACCAGTCAGCGAGCGGGCTGCTTTCGCTTACACTGCGGCTCTTAACGCCCTGCTGGCAGACCAGGAGCATTGCAGGGTAATAGGCGACACTACCATAGTCTGTTGGGCAGAACACGGAGAATCAGTTTATCAGAATACTGCCTTTGCCGCTATGTTCGGTTCTGACAACGATATTTCAGACAAGGATTTGTCGGCTCTGCTGAACAAGCTGGTTCAGGGCAAGTGGATTGATTGGGATGCCTATCACTTAAACCCTGAGGAACACTTTTTCTTCTTAGGTCTGGCCCCCAACGCGGCCCGTCTCTCTGTGCGGTTCTTTCTTCGGGACAGCTTCGGCAATTTTATGAAGAACATTGCCAAGCACTATGCTGACACCGCCATTTTGCGGCCAAGCTATGATAAATTTGAACACCTTCCGCTCTGGAAACTGTTGAATGAGACCGTCAACCAAAACGCCCAGAATAAATCTCCTTCTCCTCAACTTGCCGGAGACACTCTGCGGGCCATCCTGGCCGGAACCCCCTACCCTGCCACGCTGCTTTATGGCGCCAATCTGCGTATCCGCGCAGATTGCCAGGTCACACGGGGGCGGGCAGCCATTGTTAAAGGCTATTATCTTCGTAATCCAAATATACCATTTCCAAGGGAGGGTTTAACCATGGAAGGAAATCCTAACAGCACCAATGTTCCCTACACGCTGGGACGGTTGTTCTCCGTGTTGGAGCAGATTCAGGAGGCGGCAAATCCCGGTTTGAACGCTACAATTAAGGATAAGTATTTCAACTCCGCTTCTGCAACCCCAGCCCCCATCTTCACACTGCTGGTAAATCTGGCGCAAAAGCACCTTCGAGTGATTCGTAGAACTAAACCAGGGATGGCGGTCAATTTTGAGAAAAAAATTGCCGAATACGCCGCTCTTATTGGTGAAAGCTATCCCACCCGTCTTACCCTGCCGGAGCAGGGGGCGTTCCAACTGGGGTATTATTTCGAGACACAAAACCGTTACAGCAAGAAAAACACAAATGAAATTAAGGAGGACTGAATCATGTCTGAACCCATCAAAAATCGCTATGAATTTGTAATCCTGTTTGACGTAGAAAACGGCAACCCCAACGGCGACCCGGACGCTGGAAATATGCCCCGTGTAGACCCGGAAAGCGGCTATGGTCTGGTCACAGACGTGTGCTTAAAGCGCAAGATTCGCAACTATGTAGAGATTGCCAAGGAAGATCAGCCTGGTTATGGGATTTACATCAAAGATCAGGTACCTCTAAACCGCAGCGACAGTGAAGCCATTACCGCATTGGGTATAACAGAGGAATTGAAGGCCGCCAAGAAGTCCGACTCCGGTCTGGACGAAAAAATCCGGGATTATATGTGCCAGAACTACTACGACATCCGCACCTTTGGGGCCGTGATGACCACCTTTGTCAAAGCCAGTCTAAACTGTGGACAAGTGCGTGGGCCGGTGCAGTTAAGCTTCGCCCGTTCCATTGATCCCATCGTTCCGCAGGAAGTCACCATCACTCGCGTAGCCATCACAACAGAGGCGGACGCAGAACGCAAAGGTACCGAAATGGGTCGAAAGTACATCGTTCCCTATGCCCTCTACCGGGCCGAGGGGTATGTTTCCGCGAACCTAGCCCGCAAAACCACAGGCTTCTCCGAGGAAGACCTTGAACTGCTGTGGCAGGCAATTTTGAATATGTTCGAGCATGATCACAGCGCCGCCCGCGGCAAAATGGCTGTGCGTGAGCTGATCATCTTCCGGCATGATTCCGAGTTGGGCTGTGCTCCGGCCTACAAGCTGTTTGACGCAGTGCAGGTGCAGCGCAAGCAGGGGGTAGCTGTTCCTCGAAGCTACAACGACTACGCCGTTTCTGTTTCCGGCGAGCTTCCCGCTGGCGTTACCTGCCGTCGGATGTGATATGCCCTATCACGAGGACGACTATTTACAGCTCTCCGGCTTGCAGCATTTTGCTTTTTGCCGGCGGCAGTGGGCTTTGATTCATGTGGAGAATCAGTGGGCGGAAAATTTCCGTACCACCGATGGGAAGCTGATGCATACGAACGCCCACAACAAGGGCTTTCATGAGAGCCGAGGCGATATGCTGATTCTCCGGGGGCTGGCGATTCATTCCGCAGAGCTGGGCATTTCCGGGGAGTGCGATGTGGTGGAATTTCACCGGGTTTCCAGCGGCGTTCCCCTGGCTGGACGGGAGGGGCTGTGGCAGCCCTTCCCGGTGGAATACAAGCGGGGCAGGCCCGGCGCGCACACCCACGCCGACAGTCTTCAGCTCTGCGCCCAGGCACTGTGTCTGGAGGAAATGCTCTGCTGTCCCGTCCCCCAGGGCGCACTCTATTACGGCGAAACGCGGCACCGGGAGCCGGTGGAGCTGGATGAACCTCTGCGGGAGGAGGTCAAGACCATGCTGACGGAAATGCATCAGCTCTATCGCCGTGGAGCGACGCCAAAGGTCAAGCCAAGCAAGAGCTGCTCCGCCTGCTCCCTTCAGGAGCTGTGCCTGCCCCGGCTGATGCGGGTCAAATCGGCTTCCGGCTATCTCCGCGATCATATGGAGGAGGAAGATTGAGACACCTATTAAACACCTTGTTTGTCCTTACAGAAGACGCCTTTCTTGCCCTGGATGGAGAAAACGTGATCGTGAAACAGGATGGCAATATTATAGGGCGGTATCCGCTGCACATTTTATCTGGTATCGTTTCCTTCTCCTATGCCGGATCCTCCCCCGCCTTGATGGGCGCCTGCGCCAAACGCAATGTGGCCCTGAGCTTCTGCACCCCCAGGGGAAAATTTCTGGCCCGATCCTGCGGAGAAAGCAGCGGCAATGTGTTGCTTCGCCGAATACAGTATAGGGCGGCTGACGATCCGATCCAAAGCTGCCGCATTGCCCGCAACTTCATCTTTGGCAAGGTTTACAACAGCCGCTGGGTCATTCAGCGAACCCTGCGGGATCACAAGCTCAGGGTGGATGAGGAAAAGCTCCTCGATGCCTCGGAACAACTCAAGGCGCAGCTCCCGCTGATTGCGGAAGAGACGTCCCTGGATTCACTGCGTGGATTGGAGGGCGCCTCGGCCAACATTTATTTCAGCGTGGTGAACGAGATGATTCTGAATAATCAGGACGCTTTCGCCTTTCAGGGAAGAAGCCACCGCCCCCCGCTGGATCGAATCAATGCGCTGCTGTCCTTTGTTTATACTCTGCTTGCCCACGACTGCGCCTCTGCGCTGGAGGCTGTGGGCCTGGACAGCTATGTGGGATTTCTACATCGGGATCGTCCAGGCCGCACCTCATTGGCGCTGGACGTAATGGAGGAACTGCGACCCTGTATAGCCGATCGCTTTGTTCTCACGCTTATCAACAACCGCATGATAACACCAGAGGATTTTGAAATACGGGAAAGTGGAGCTGTATACCTAAAGGATGGAGCGCGCCGCACGGTATTAAACCAGTGGCAACAACACAAACAAGAGCAGATTACCCATCCTTACCTGGGGGAAAAGCTCCCCTGGGGCCTTGTCCCCTACCTCCAGGCCCTGCTGCTGGCCCGCTATTTGCGGGATGACTTGGATGCGTATCCGCCATTCTTGTGGAAGTGAGGAATTTCTATGCTGGTTCTCATCACCTATGATGTCAACACCGAGGATGCCGCCGGACGAAAGCGATTGCGTCAAATCGCAAAGCAGTGCGTCAATTATGGGCAGCGGGTGCAAAACTCGGTGTTTGAGTGTCTGCTGGACGCGGCCCAATGCCGTACACTCCAGGCAAAGCTCTGTAGCATTATGGACACTGAAAGGGATAGTCTGCGCTTTTACTATCTCGGCAATCAATATAAGACCAAAATCGAACACTTTGGGCGGGACACGGCCTATTCGCCAGAGGGCCTTCTGCTGAGCTAAACAGCGCGAACCAACAGTACACAGCATTTTCCGTACCCCTTCGCACCAAATTTACGGCATAAATCATCGGTTGGAAATGCTTTCTTTACCGTTAAACTAATTTTTTCTCGTTTAAATTGCGCAAACCAACAGAAAAAGCCTCCTATCAAAAGATTTTTTCTGTATATGTTTGCCGTCGCCCCCCTCGCGGGGGCGTGGATTGAAATGACCTGCCCTTCGCCTAAGCACCACAGCAAAAAGTCGCCCCCCTCGCGGGGGCGTGGATTGAAATGTGGAGCGCCTGATCCAGCTCGGAGAGCGCCCCAGTCGCCCCCCTCGCGGGGGCGTGGATTGAAATTTTACATACTCCGTTGTCATGCTCCCACCTCCAGCGTCGCCCCCCTCGCGGGGGCGTGGATTGAAATGGTCACCACCAGAGTTGTCCGCAGAGAATATAACGTCGCCCCCCTCGCGGGGGCGTGGATTGAAATATCGTGGGCCATGATCCAGGCGATGTAGTCGATGTCGCCCCCCTCGCGGGGGCGTGGATTGAAATTTCCCTGGGCAAAAAAATAGAAAAGGACATGGTCGCGTCGCCCCCCTCGCGGGGGCGTGGATTGAAATACCGGGAAAACCCTCCACCATACCAAAACATCATAGTCGCCCCCCTCGCGGGGGGCGTGGATTGAAATGCCCGTCAGAACAATCTCCGAATCGTGAAGGTCTACGCGTCGCCCCCCTCGCGGGGGGCGTGGATTGAAATCTCCAGTACGACAAGCACTTCTACAGTGACAGAGGTCGCCCCCCTCGCGGGGGGCGTGGATTGAAATGCCCCGCCACGGGGCACACAGGCGGCCAACGGGCGGGTCGCCCCCCTCGCGGGGGGCGTGGATTGAAATATGACGGCGACCACGATGATGGTGATCTCCCCGACAGTCGCCCCCCTCGCGGGGGGCGTGGATTGAAATGCTTAAACTCTCCCAAGCTCCACCACAGGGGAACCGTCGCCCCCCTCGCGGGGGGCGTGGATTGAAATCTTTTGCTTTTTATCTGCGAGAGGTCTGCTTCAGAGTCGCCCCCCTCGCGGGGGGCGTGGATTGAAATTTCCTGGAGCCTGGACAGCTTGCCGAGGTACGGTCGTCGCCCCCCTCGCGGGGGGCGTGGATTGAAATACCGAGTAGTAGACGCAGGTGTCTGCTGCTGTCGTCGCCCCCCTCGCGGGGGGCGTGGATTGAAATGCAGGAAGCCGGACTCGGCGCTCATCTGGTATGAGGGTCGCCCCCCTCGCGGGGGGCGTGGATTGAAATGATCACTGCGGTATATTCCGCCCGGTAGTCTACGGTCGCCCCCCTCGCGGGGGGCGTGGATTGAAATAGGGTATCGCTGCAATCCGTGAAGCCCATGTGCCAGTCGCCCCCCTCGCGGGGGGGCGTGGATTGAAATATCGTGGACTGGGTGCTGTCCAATAAAGCCTACTGTCGCCCCCCTCGCGGGGGCGTGGATTGAAATCGCTACATAGTGAAGACGCTGCTCGGAACAAAGGTCGCCCCCCTCGCGGGGGGCGTGGATTGAAATTACCTGCTGACGGTGCCGCCCACCAGCATCAAGGAGTCGCCCCCCTCGCGGGGGGCGTGGATTGAAATAGAGTAAAGCCAAACGAAAGGAATGAGCAACATGGTCGCCCCCCTCGCGGGGGGCGTGGATTGAAATACGTCGGTGCTGTTGTTCTGCGCCTGTTCTTCCAGTCGCCCCCCTCGCGGGGGGCGTGGATTGAAATATCCTCTTTTTTGTTGATGGCTTCGCCAAGCCGGGTCGCCCCCCTCGCGGGGGGCGTGGATTGAAATTCTATACACAAAATTTCTGAAGGGAGGAAGTGAAAGTCGCCCCCCTCGCGGGGGGCGTGGATTGAAATACCACGCTTTCAGGCGAATGGGATGTGTGGCAGAGTCGCCCCCCTCGCGGGGGGCGTGGATTGAAATAATAATCAAGTGTCCACCGTCAGCGGGACGATTGGTCGCCCCCCTCGCGGGGGGCGTGGATTGAAATATCCACCAGAGTGCCGGAGTCAGCGGCGGTCAGACCGGTCGCCCCCCTCGCGGGGGGCGTGGATTGAAATCATCATGTAGCTGGCCATCATGTCTGCGTTGTGGAGTCGCCCCCCTCGCGGGGGGCGTGGATTGAAATTCATTTTTGGCGTTCCGGGTGCTGACCTGGTAGAAGTCGCCCCCCTCGCGGGGGGCGTGGATTGAAATTGTTGCAGGGCTGGTATCTGTGCTGACAAGCCTCGGTCGCCCCCTCGCGGGGGGCGTGGATTGAAATGCAACTGCGACACCTGCCCCCTGAATCAGTACGGGTCGCCCCCCTCGCGGGGGGCGTGGATTGAAATGTAGTTGATGACGGCCACCTTGAGCGCCTGGAAAGGGTCGCCCCCCTCGCGGGGGGCGTGGATTGAAATATCGACGAAAAGAAGTACACCCCTACATTGTGCGTCGCCCCCCTCGCGGGGGGCGTGGATTGAAATGCTTTGGTGGAAGCGACCAGGCCGTTGTCCGCCGTCGCCCCCCTCGCGGGGGGCGTGGATTGAAATCTCTCGCAGGTGGGGCATACCTGCCTGCCCTCTGGTCGCCCCCCTCGCGGGGGGCGTGGATTGAAATCTGCCGCTTTGCTTTCAGCAGCTTGTTTCCCTGCGGTCGCCCCCCTCGCGGGGGGCGTGGATTGAAATGGAAAGCGATTCGGGAATTTTGCAGGCCGTAGGCGTCGCCCCCCCTCGCGGGGGGCGTGGATTGAAATAGGTCTGGAACAGTCCTGCGAAATACGCCCTGCCGTCGCCCCCCTCGCGGGGGGCGTGGATTGAAATTCCGGCCACCACGTAGTCCCAGGCTTTGGGGAGGCCGGTCGCCCCCCTCGCGGGGGGCGTGGATTGAAATTCCAGCACAGCCTCCCATGCGCCGTTGCTGTCCAGGTCGCCCCCCTCGCGGGGGGCGTGGATTGAAATTTTGTACGTCCTGTCGTAGATTTGGCACACCAAATGTCGCCCCCCTCGCGGGGGGCGTGGATTGAAATTCGTTGTCGATATAGCTCCGCTTGTCATCCTGAAGTCGCCCCCCTCGCGGGGGGCGTGGATTGAAATGATCAGCACCTGCGTGTAATCGACGATGATTTCGGGTCGCCCCCCTCGCGGGGGGCGTGGATTGAAATACGGTGATCAAGAGTTGGAACAAGATGAAGTGGAAGTCGCCCCCCTCGCGGGGGGCGTGGATTGAAATACCTCACATATGCGTCAAGAATATAATAACACAAAGTCGCCCCCCTCGCGGGGGGCGTGGATTGAAATAATGGCATGGATGATAGCACCAAGCAAACCATCGGTCGCCCCCCTCGCGGGGGGCGTGGATTGAAATATGGAAGAGCTGGAGGTGGGAGCATGACAACGGAGTCGCCCCCCTCGCGGGGGGCGTGGATTGAAATACCACCTCTGCATCCCTTCCACAGCCGGAGGAATCAAGTCGCCCCCCTCGCGGGGGGCGTGGATTGAAATTTTACAGAGCCTGCCTCGGCGCAAAGGCGACGGAGTCGCCCCCCTCGCGGGGGGCGTGGATTGAAATATCCCAGAGATCATGGAGATCATCAAGCTGGCAGAGGTCGCCCCCCTCGCGGGGGGCGTGGATTGAAATCCGTCGCTGATTGCATGGACGTAGCTTTGCATCCGGTCGCCCCCCTCGCGGGGGGCGTGGATTGAAATTTTTGTGATTTCAAAGACCTCATCGTCTATAGCGTCGCCCCCCTCGCGGGGGGCGTGGATTGAAATTACACTATTATACGGGCACAGCCGCAGAATTTCGAGCAGTCGCCCCCCTCGCGGGGGGCGTGGATTGAAATCGCATCACTCCCTTTGAATAAATGTCGCCAATCATGTCGCCCCCCTCGCGGGGGGCGTGGATTGAAATATCTGGGCAGTCCACAACGCAGACATGATGGCCAGGTCGCCCCCCTCGCGGGGGGCGTGGATTGAAATTCATTTTTGGCGTTCCGGGTGCTGACCTGGTAGAAGTCGCCCCCCTCGCGGGGGGCGTGGATTGAAATTTCATCGGTCAAGTCAGCCCAGATGCCTTGCATCCGTCGCCCCCCTCGCGGGGGGCGTGGATTGAAATGAAAACCGCTACATAACCCTGGACAGCAAAGAGCGTCGCCCCCCTCGCGGGGGGCGTGGATTGAAATGCGACCAGCACAAAACCCGCCATGTGCTGTACAAGTCGCCCCCCTCGCGGGGGGCGTGGATTGAAATTGCCGACCAGCCTGCAAGGCCCATGTAGGACATGGTCGCCCCCCTCGCGGGGGGCGTGGATTGAAATGCCCATCGTGCTGCAGGCCCAGGTGTAGACCTCCCCGTCGCCCCCCTCGCGGGGGGCGTGGATTGAAATGTCATTGGCCGGAGTAATTGGCTGGATGCCTGCGAGTCGCCCCCCTCGCGGGGGCGTGGATTGAAATACAAACGGAGCATCCGTGTTTCTGGTCGCGTTATAGTCGCCCCCCTCGCGGGGGGGCGTGGATTGAAATTGTTTTTGTGTCAGCAACTCCGTATTGGTGGGGTCGTCGCCCCCCTCGCGGGGGGCGTGGATTGAAATCGCTACATAGTGAAGACGCTGCTCGGAACAAAGACGTCGCCCCCCTCGCGGGGGGCGTGGATTGAAATGAGGGTGCCTCTGTGAACTCTGCGTCCGCGGTCTCGTCGCCCCCCTCGCGGGGGGCGTGGATTGAAATGCAACTGCGACACCTGCCCCCTGAATCAGTACGGGTCGCCCCCCTCGCGGGGGGCGTGGATTGAAATACTCCTGTTACTCCTATTTTGGAATACACACTCAAGTCGCCCCCCTCGCGGGGGGCGTGGATTGAAATGAGGAAGCTGACCCCGCCGATGCGGATGAATACTAGTCGCCCCCCTCGCGGGGGGCGTGGATTGAAATATCGCAGTGCTTCTCCCCGTCCCAGGTTGCCAGGACGTCGCCCCCCTCGCGGGGGGCGTGGATTGAAATCGCGGCGGACTTTTCCATCATGGGGACGGATAGCGGTCGCCCCCCTCGCGGGGGGCGTGGATTGAAATTGGAGCGGGTCGGTCAGGTCGGTCACTCCCAGCGCCGTCGCCCCCCCCTCGCGGGGGGCGTGGATTGAAATTTCATACACTCGCCGCACAGAACAGCGCCGAACGTCGCCCCCCTCGCGGGGGGCGTGGATTGAAATGGCAATGACTTCACTCACTGGGACAGCCACACGTGTCGCCCCCCTCGCGGGGGGCGTGGATTGAAATGTCGCCTATCCGCATAAATTTGCGAGTATCCTTAGTCGCCCCCCTCGCGGGGGGGCGTGGATTGAAATCCTTGCCAGCGCTCGTGATTTTCCCAGCCCAGCGGTCGCCCCCCTCACGGGGGGCGTGGATTGAAATGACAGCCGCACATACATGGGAGACCATTATGGCGTCGCCCCCCTCACGGGGGGCGTGGATTGAAATGTGATGTCCATGTTCATAGTGTTTGCCTCCAAATCGTCGCCCCCCTCACGGGGGGGCGTGGATCGAAATAATTACATGATTGACCGGGTGGCCGAGTCCCTATGCTTGCCCTCCTCAAAGAAAGAGGCTGTATCAAACCAAGCGGTTTTGATACAGCCCTTTCCGTTTTCCGTTTTTATCCCAATACTTCCTGCAAAAACTCTACGAAAATTGCAAGTGCAAGTTGAACACATCCGCGAAAAGCTTCAATAGAGT
>JAJQCH010000088.1 GCA_021202795.1 Oscillospiraceae bacterium | reverse complement strand
CTATTGAAGCTTTTCGCGGATGTGTTCAACTTGCACTTGCAATTTTCGGATATTTCAAAAACGGATCAAAAAGCAAAGACGTTTCAGTATCTTCCAGAAGAATCGAGGCTGTGCCGTACCAGGTTATCTTCATGTTTTCCTCATCACGTACTCAACAACTTTCAATATTTTTTGGTTAAGCGTCCCACAGGAATGTGCAGTCCATCACCCCCGGTGATGTTCAAAGTTGTTTGGGGACTTCCCCAACCAACCATCGGAGCGGAGTCTTTTGTAGCACAAAGACATTGCTGGCTGCATAGCTGCATCCAACACCTTATGCTTCGCTTTCGGCAAACAGCGGCCCATCTAGGCTGAGTATATCAACAAAAGCGATGCAGGAGTCATCTTCAAGCCACAGTCTCTCATCATATTCGTCGATCTTATGAACCACACCTGTGACCGTGCGGTATGCGCCGCCATCCTTGGTCTTGTCAGGAATGAAGTAAGTTATAGAAATCTTCGGTCGTTCCTTTATATGTTCCTGTATGAGCCGTATTCTCTGGTTGATCTCCAGTTTCTGCTCATCGCAGAGTTCGATGCGTTCTTCTGTCAGCCGGGAGGATTCATAGATACGACCTCCGAAGCCAGTCAGGGCATCGAACGGGGCAAACTGCGCCGCCCGGTTATGCATACTCATTGGCTCGTGGTTCGGGTCGTAAGGGCGGCCCAGGCGCATGATGTTATCGTATTTTCCCATATTGCGCCTCACGCCTTATGGCCGCCGATCTGACCGTTGCGTTCCATCATGGTGGCCCCTTCCTGCATATTCATACCTTTGAACAAGCTGTTCTTGCCATAGCGCTTCTGGATGGTCAGCACAGCGTTTTGAAGCTTTTTCTCCAGGGCCAGAGTTTCTTCCTCCTTTTCCAGCGCTTCCATCTGCTCCTCTATCGGAGAGAATAGATCAAACTGCTCATATATCGATGCCCTGGCCTGATCCTCTTTCGCAATCTTCCCAGCCGTGATGTTGATGCGTCGTACCAGAAGCCTGGGGTTAACGATGCGCTCGAACAGCTCCATTGCAGCCTTCGTGATCATGGCCGTGGATGCGGTCTGTCTGGACAGATTGATCGTTCCGTGTGCATGACCTGGTACCTTGCGGCCATACCAATCCATAGACACTTTGCCCTTGTAATCCCTGGCGATTTTTGAGTCTTCCAGGCTGGCCCGGTCATAGCCGATAGTCAGCACTATCTGATCCGTTACCAAATGCCTGGCTGCAAGGTCAAGAGACAAGGCATCTGCCATCTCCCTAGTAACCAGTCTTGCCTTGGTGTATTCGTAAGGCTCCTTGAGAACCTGCCCGGCGCCAAGGCTTTTTCGTTCTGCGCCGTACTCTTTGATCGCCTGCATGGTGCAAGGCTCATAGCCCCAAGCGTGGTCGATGAGAAGCTCTGCATTAACACCAAAGAGCTGGAACAGCTTGTCCCGGCCATATTGGGTTGTGGAGAATTCGGCTATATCGCCCATAGTATGCAGGTCGATGGATTCCAGTTTCTTCGCATACCCACGCCCCACACGCCAGAAATCGGTAAGGGGCGTATGATCCCAGAGCTGTTCCCTGAAGCTGTACCCATCCAGCTCTGCGATTCGGACGCCATCTTTGTCCGCAGGCATTTTCTTTGCCACAATATCCATGGCGATCTTGCAGAGAAACAAATTACTCCCAACACCGGCGGTAGCGGTGATGCCGGTCTTGTCCAGCACATCTCGAATCATTTTCATGGCAAGGTCGTGGGCTGAGCAGTGATAGGTGGGCAGGTAGTCGGTAACATCCATAAAGACCTCGTCAATGGAGTACACATGGATGTCGTCCGCCGAGATGTACTTCAGATAGGTCTCGTAAATCTGAGCGGATATTTCAATATACTTCGCCATCTGCGGAGTCGCTATGACAAAATCCAACTCCAGGGTAGGGTCAGCCTTGACTTCCGGGTCAAAAAAGGACTTTCCCCGGAAGAAGTGCTGGGGGGCCTTTCGTAAGCGTTCGTCGTTCACTTTCTTTACCCGCTGCAGAGCCTCAAACAAACGCGCCCGCCCCGAAATTCCATAGGCTTTTAGCGAGGGTGATACCGCCAGACAAATCGTCTTTTCCGTCCTGGATTTGTCCGCTACCACCAGGTTTGTTGTCAGCGGGTCGTAACCGCGCTGAACACATTCCACGGAAGCATAAAATGACTTCAGGTCGATTGCAATATAGGCCCGTTGTTTGTCGGCCATATGTGTTGCCTCCACATTTTCAGGATGCTTCAAAAAAACTTTGACATTGTACTCAGAGGACGTCAGAGGACTTTCAAATTATAAAACATATAGTGTCCAATAAAACGTACATCTACAGAACCCGGCCTACCAGCCGGAAATCAGAGGTGGGCATGACAGGTCTTGGGGGGTAATTCTGGTTATAGGAAACCAGGACGGGCTGCATATGTAATTCTCCATAGACATCGGTGAATTCCTCCTGAACCTCCGCTTCCGGCTCCTGCTCATCATAACATTTGATGTAGCCGTCACCGTCCAGCGTAAAGATACCTACTTCGCCAATGCTGATGGTATCGCATTGCCTGACCCAGACGATCTGTCCGTCATGGTATACAGGCTCCATGGAGTCACCGGATACACGGATGCCAAACTCTGCCCCATTGGGGATGGTATTTTCCGGGAAACTGACCATCTCTACGTTGTCATCATCCAGAAACGCACCTGTGCCGGCAGAGGCTGCCAACGTACTGACCGGCATCTCAACATACCGAATCTTGTGCTTCTGTATGGGACGGTATTTGCCACTTGCCACTAAGTCGGCTCGATACTCCATGACCTTCCGCTCTCCCTCGTCATTCAATAGGGATACGCATTTCTTGGAGAAGCAGCGCAGAACATCATCCATACCCAAGGCGGCACATACTGCCATAAGCTGATATGCACTGGGAACCGTATCGCCGGTTTCCCATTTTGATTCGGCATATTTGCTGACGGACACGCCAAACTGCGGCAGATAGTCTACCAGCTCCTGCTGGGTCATTCCCATTCGTTTTCTAGCATCAGCAATTCTCTGGCCGATGACGTTCTCCGAGCGTTCTTCTTTCGCATCATAAAGGCCAACGGGGGCGTTCATCGGTATGATTCTGCCGTTTTTAGTAGCCATAGGTGTCCTCATCCTTTCGACCAGTGGTGTTTTTATTATATATACAAAAACACCTCCTGTCAATAAGAAATTGAACAACACTCTATAACTACGACATCGATAAACCATAAAACGATATTTATAATCGAAGCATAGATTCAAGCGAAGGAGGTCAGCACCAGCGCAAATGGAATACAGAAAGAGGTGGTGCTCGACGACTCCATCGAGGAATTCTGGAACAAGAAGCAGGAGTTTGCAGACTACTTTGAAGAAATCTAGGACGAGGATATTTTCGACTACATCCCGTCCTGGAAGATCAACCAGATCTTCACCCCCAAGTGGGTGGTTCAGAAAAATGCTGGTTTTGCCGGCGTTTTTTTCATCTCCATGGGGCATATTATATGTGCCGAACCCTTGCGGGCGGCGGGATGGTGTGATACAATATAGAGCGTTCGACAAGGAAATCGTGGAGGGGCATACGCTATGAGCGGACAGGCCTATGACATCTTCATCCTGGGCGGCGGCCCGGCGGGGCTTTCGGCGGCGCTGACGGCCCATGCCAGAGGACGGCGGGTCATGGTGCTGACAAACGACCCAGCGGCCAGCCCTCTTGCTAAAGCGGGGCGGATTGACAACTATCCCGGCCTGACCGGCGTAAGCGGCCTTGCGCTGCTGGAAGCCATGGTTGACGGTGTAAAGAAGCAGGGGATAGACGTGACCATTGGCCGGGCCACCGGCGTTATGGCCACCGGCGGGCGGTTTTATATCACCGCCGAGCAGGATTTCTACGAGGCGAAAAGTCTTATTCTTGCCACCGGCGCACAGCAGGGGACAAAACCCGTTCCCGGCGAGGCGGAGCTTTTGGGCAAGGGCGTCAGCTACTGCGCCACCTGCGACGGTTTGCTCTATAAGGGCCGGGACGTGGCCGTACTGAATATGGGCGGCCCCGGTCGGGAGGCGGCGGAGTTTTTGCGGAGCCTGGGCTGCCGGGTGGAATATTTTGACAAAAAACGGGCCGGTAGCTACGTCATTTCCGGGGATAATAAGGTGGAGGCCGTCGTCGCGGACGGGACGCCCTATCCCGTGGCGGGGGTGTTCGTTATGCGGGCCACCATGGCGGCGGAGACGCTTCTGCCGGGCCTGGCCCTGGAGGAGGGACACATCCGGGTGGACGAGACCATGGCCGCCAGCGTAACCGGCGTGTTCGCCGCCGGGGACTGCACAGGCCACCCCTACCAGGTGGCCCGCGCCGTGGGCCAGGGCAATATGGCCGCCCTCAGCGCGGATAAATTTTTAAAATCACAGGAAAACCAATAAGCAAAGGAGCTTGAAAGATATATGAGCGCAATAAACCTGACAGCGGAGAGCTTTGATGAGACCATCGCCTCCGGGGTGACGCTGGTGGACTTCTGGGCCACCTGGTGCGCCCCCTGCCGTGCCCAGGGGCCGGTGGTAGAGGAATTTGCCGCAAAACAAGACCGGGTCAAGGTGGGAAAGGTAGATGTGGACGCCCAACCATCACTGGCGCAGCGCTACGGCGTTATGTCCATCCCGACCCTGATCGTCTTTGAAAACGGAGAGGAGATCGCCCGCCAGGTGGGGATGTCCTCCATAGAGGAAATCGAGGAAATGTGTCAATGAAAGAGTTACCGAAGCAATACGACCCAAAACAGGTGGAAAACCGCATCTATCAGATGTGGCTGGACGGGGGCTATTTCCACGCCAAGCGCGACCCGGAAAAGAAGCCCTTCACCATCGTTATCCCGCCCCCCAACGTCACCGGCCAGCTCCATCTGGGCCACGCCGTGGACGAGACTATTCAGGACGTACTCATCCGCTATAAGCGGATGAAGGGCTATTCCGCCCTGTGGGTGCCGGGCTATGACCACGCGGGCATCGCCACCCAGATCAAGGTGGAGGAAAGCCTCCGCAAGGAGGAGGGCCTGACCCGCTTCGACCTGGGCCGGGAGAAATTCCTTGACCGGGTGTGGGACTGGAAGAATAAATACGGCGACCGCATCGTCACCCAGCTCAAGACCCTGGGTTCCTCCTGCGACTGGGAGCGCCAGCGCTTCACCATGGACGAGGGCTGCTCCAAGGCCGTGCGGGAGGTATTTTGCAGCCTGTACGAAAAGGGCCTTATCTATAAGGGCAAGCGCATCATCAACTGGTGTCCCCACTGCACCACCGCCCTGTCCGACGCGGAGGTGGAGTATGAGGAAAAACCCGGCCACCTGTGGCATATCCGCTATCCCCTGACGGACGGCTCCGGCTATGTTATCATCGCCACTACCCGGCCTGAGACCATGCTGGGCGACTCCGGCGTGGCCGTGAATCCTGAGGATGAACGGTATACGGATCTGGTGGGGAAGACCTGCACCCTGCCTCTGGTGGGGCGGGAGATCCCCATTGTGGCGGACGAGTACGTAGACATGGCCTTCGGCACCGGCTGCGTGAAGATGACCCCCTGCCACGACCCCAACGACTTCGAGGTGGGCCTGCGGCATAATCTGGAGCAGATCCTCATCCTGGACGGGGACGGCAAAATCATCAACGGCGGCAAATACGACGGCATGGATCGCTATGAGGCACGGAAGGCCATTGTGGCCGACCTGGAGGAGCAGGGCTATCTTGTGAAGGTGGAGGATCACGTCCACAACGTGGGTACCTGCTACCGTTGCCACAGCGACGTGGAACCCCTGGCCAGCGACCAGTGGTTTGTGAAGATGGAGCCGCTGGCCAAGGAGGCCATCCGCGTGGTGGAGGACGGCACGATAAAGTTTGTCCCCGAGCGCTTCTCCAAGACGTACTTAAACTGGATGTACAGCGTAAAGGACTGGTGCATCAGCCGCCAGCTCTGGTGGGGCCATCAGATTCCCGCCTGGTACTGCGACGACTGCGGCCACGTCACCGTGTCCCGGACGGACGCCTGCCAGTGCGAGGCCTGCGGGTCGAAGAACATACACCGCGACCCGGATGTGCTGGATACCTGGTTCAGCTCCGCCCTGTGGCCCTTCTCCACCCTGGGCTGGCCGGACAAGACGGAGGATCTGGAATACTTCTATCCCACGGACGTGCTGGTGACGGGGTACGACATCATCTTCTTCTGGGTGGCCCGGATGATATTCTCCGGCATGGAGCATATGAAGCAGGAGCCGTTCCACACGGTTCTGATACACGGCCTTGTCCGGGATCCCCAGGGCAAGAAAATGTCCAAATCCGCCGGAAACGGCGTTGACCCCATCCAGGTCATCGACCAGTTCGGTGCGGACGCCCTGCGCTTCAACATCATCACCGGCAACTCCCCCGGCAACGATATGCGCTTCTATGTGGAGCGGTGCGAGGCCATGCGGAATTTCGCCAACAAGCTGTGGAACGCTGCCCGGTATGTCATTATGAACCTGACGGTGGAGGAAAACCGCCTGCCGGACACCCTGCGGCTGGAGGATAAATGGATCCTCTCCAAGCTGAACGACCTGACAGCCCAGGTCAAAGAAAACTTTGACAAGTACGAGCTGGGCCTGGCCGCCACGAAGATATACGACTTCATCTGGGACAGCTTCTGTGACTGGTTCATTGAAATTACCAAGCCCCGGCTGAAGGAGGGGGACGAGGGTGCCCAGCGGGTGCTGCTGTATGTGCTGACGGACATTCTCCGTCTGCTCCACCCCTTCATGCCCTTCATCACCGAGGAGATTTACGGCGCCATTCCCCATGACGGGGAGGCCCTGATTGTGGAAACTTACCCTGAATATGACCCGGCCCTGGCCTTCCCCCAGGAGGAGGCGGATTTTGAGAGCATCATGACCGCCGTGAAGGCTGTCCGCAGCCGCCGGGCGGAGATGAACGTCCCGCCCGCCAAGCGGCCCCGCCTGATTTTGGTCACGGAGAAGCCGGAGGTATTCGAGGCCGGACGGGTGTATATGGCAAACCTGGCCTATGCCGGACAGATCACCATCACGGACGCCCCCCCGGCGGACATTGCCGGCATGGTGAACGTGGTGACGGAGGACGCTAAAATCTTCATGCCCCTGGCGGAGCTGGTGGATTTGGACAAGGAGCGGGCCAGAATCGAGAAGGAGCTTGCCAAGGCCCAAAAGGACATTGAAAGCCAGGAGAAGAAGCTGGCAAACGAGAGCTTCGTCTCCCGCGCCCCGGAGCGGGTGGTGAACGCCGAGCGGGAGAAGCTTGCCAAGGCCCAGGCTTTGGCGGCCAATCTGGAGGAAAGCCTGAAAAATCTGGGCTGAAACTTGAGATGACAATACGCCCTCATGCGAATGTGAAGCGCATGGGGGCGTATTTTGTGTGTCTGGTAAACCGAAAGTATCAGGTGGGAAAAATTATTGTGCTGCTGAATCGTTATATATGGAATCTATAGTTTTAATAAGCTCCTCATGACTGTCATAACCGTACGCAAAACATTCAAAACGCCCGCGCTGCCAGACCGCATAATATCTCCCTACATTTGTTAAAATGTAATGGTCTATGCCATTTATAGTATAGATTTCCGGGTCGCCCTCGTCCTTGGAATATTGTCCGCTTGACTCTGATCCGTATAGTGTATATGAAAACAAAATTGTGTTCGTTCCGTTTGTATAGTATAGATCAAAACTTGCAAAGGACTCCATAACATAATATTCAAATCCTTCAAATTCGTACCCCTCCGGGACATAAGTAGGCACAATATTTTCCGGCGCATCATAAAAGGCCAGGGCATCCTCCAGTGTTTTAAATGGCTCCTCAGGCTGCTCGATAACAATCGCTGTTTCGTCAGTTTCTGCGTCCTGGGCGAAGTAAAAATAATCCTCATTCCACTGACCGATCCAGCTCAGAAGCCCGGAGGCGTAAGCTGCCGTGGTCAGAGCGGCGATGAGGGCGACGACTGCCGCTGCAATGCCCCAGCGGAAGTGCTTTGACCGACTGACCTGCGGACGATTCGCTGCCTGGTTGTTCTTCGCCTGCTCCGTCCGCAGAACGGCCATGCAGCGGCGGTCTGCCTCCTCCGGCACCGCCGAGGCCGGGTCTGCTTGCAGGGTCTGATTTTCCCGCAGCAAATGCTGACCCTCCATTTGGGCGTATGCGTTCATGAATCGGGCAAAGCGCGCCCTCTGGCCTTGCTCCTTGTGTTTATTGTGCATAATCATCACCCTCTTTCTGCATTTCCCTCAAGGCCCTTCGTCGCGCACGGGTCAGCTTCATCCGTATGCTGGCCGCTCCACAGCCCAGGGTGGCCGCCAGCTCCCGGTCGGTCAGCTCCAATATGTATTTCCCCTCCAACAGCAGCCGGTCGCCGGGGGACAGTCGCTGCCATATCTGCCGCACCCAGTCCCGCCGCTCCGCCTGGAGAACCGTCTCCTCCGGGGAGAGGGCGGGGGACGGCTCCGTGTCCTGCATCTCCTCCCAGGATACCTGTTCATGCTGCCTGATCACACCTCTGTGCCGGAGAAAGTTGATGGCCGTGTTCCGCACCATGGCGGCGATATACGCCGTCAGCGCCCGCTCATCCACGGCTCGGAGCCGCTCCTTCTGCTCCGCCATCCTCACCAGCGCCTCTCCCACGATGTCCGCCTGGTCGTCCACACTGCCGGTGTATCTGCCCGCGATGGAGAACATCAGCCGCTTGTATTGGAGATAGACCAGCTCCAGAAATGCCGGTTCCCGTGCCTGATCGGTTTGTGCAACATTCCTTGGCTCCATGACCTTCTCCTTTCTCTGTCTGCCTCTTGTTATATTAGACAGCATACCTTAAAAAAGTGCAACACTATTTGCAAAGAAAATTTTCCGCCTAAGTGTTGCATTTTCCCGAGGCCGGTTGTCTTTATAGGTGAGACGCGAATGAAAGGAGAATTGCAATGCTGTTACAAAGAAACAAGCCGCTGGTGCTGGCGTTGACCTTTGCCCTGATCCTTTGCCTTTCCTCCTGCGGGACGGCTTCGGACGAGGAGGCGGCGAGCGCCGTAAATATCACCTCGCTGGCCGAGATGTCGGGGGTGACAAGCAACGGCTGGCTAGTGGTCATGGGAGGCGTTCTCTCCAAAGCGGAGGAGATTCCCTTTGATTCCTACTTCAGCGTGCTGCTTCCGGCGGTGGAAACGGTGGAGGCCGGGGAGACCTGGGAGGTGCAAAATGTGCAGAGGATGCTGAGCGAGACGCCGGTGCGGGTGTCCCAGTTTTATATGGGCGGCGGCACCATGGGGGCCGATTCCACGCCTGTGAGCGCGGAGGTAGAGTCTCCGGCAGACATGGACGAGAAGACGGCAGAGAAGCTGCTGAGCGCGGTGGCCGATGCCTTCGGGCTGCCATTGACGGGGTACAGCGCCGAGCTGGATGGGATATATTTTGTGCGGACGATGGATGTGAACGCCACGGCCTTTTATCCGGCGTATTACCAGATAGATCTGTACTCCGCGGAAAGCGACACGGAGGCGCGTCTGCTGTTTCCCGTGGTGAATGTGAGCGGGTATCTGGACGGCGTTTACACGATGGAATGGTTCAGCACGGAGGATTAGTATTCCATGCCGAAAAAATTGGGCCGTCCCCCGGCGTTCGACAGAATCTGCGGGGGAACGGTTGTAGAATTGCACCATACGAAACGGTATGGTGCAATTTTTTTGCGCCTGTTGGCGGAGGTTATACAAATGAAGGTCTTATCCAGCTATCGGGAGGGGCGGCTGACGCTGTTTTTCAAGGGGGAGCTTGACCACCATGAGGCGGCGGCAGCTCTGCGGAGAATCACCCAGACCATGGACGATTACCTGCCCAGGGATTGCGTGGTGGACATGAGCGGGCTGACGTTTATGGATTCCTCCGGCATTGCGCTGATTTTGAAAATATGCCGCCTGATGGCGGAGACCGGGGGCCGGGCCTGGGTGGAGAACGCCCGGAATCAGCCCCTGAAGGTCATAGACGCTTCCGGCATAGACCGCATGGTAAAAATAAGCACCAGCGCGGAATGAACGCGCCATTCACATATATATGCGGCCCCCGGCTGGACAGGCCGGGGGCCATGGGAGGACAGCATGAAGCAGCTTAACTACATAAAATTGGAATTTCCTGCCCGGAGTGTGAACGAGGGCTTTGCCCGCGCCGTCGCCGCGGCCTTCGCCGCCCAGATGGATCCTACCCTAGAGGAGCTGGGGGACATCAAGACTGCCGTGTCCGAGGCGGTGACAAACGCCATTGTCCACGCCTACCCGGACGCCATCGGCACGGTGGCCCTGCGCCTGCGTATTCTGGAGGGGAACGTGCTGGAGATCACCGTCCGGGACAAGGGCCGGGGCATCCCGGATGTGCCGCAGGCCATGGAGCCGCTGTTTTCTACCGGGGGCGAGGAGCGCAGCGGCATGGGCTTTACCATTATGGACAGCTTCATGGACGGCCTGCGGGTTCGCTCCGCCGTGGGCAAGGGAACCACCGTCACCATGTCCAAGCGCATCTCCGTGAAGGCGAGAATATAGCTTGGACGAGACGTTGACCCTCCTGCGGGCGGCCCAGGCCGGCGACCGGGAGGCAGCGGGCCGGATGGTGGAGGAAAACGCCGGGCTTATATGGAGCGTGGCCCGGCGGTATTTTGGCCGGGGAGCGGAGCCGGAGGATTTGTACCAGCTCGGATGTGTGGGCTTTTTAAAGGCCATCGACGGCTTTGACGAGAGCTATGGCACCCGTTTTTCCACCTATGCCGTGCCGAAAATATCCGGGGAGATTCGCCGCTTTCTGCGGGATGACGGGGCCGTGAAGGTCAGCCGGGGCATTAAGGAGCGCGGCACGGCCATCCGCACTGCCCGCAAGGAGCTTGAGCAGGAGCTTGGCCGCGACCCCACGGTGTCGGAGCTGGCGGCGCGGACGGGCCTTTCCGGGGAGGACATCGCCATGGCGGAGACTGCCGCCATCCCGGTGGAATCCTTGCAGCAGGGGGCGGGGGAGGACGGCTTCCCGCTGGAGCAAATGCTGGGCGACTGGGTGCAGGAGGAGCGATTGGTGGAATATGTGGCTCTGCGCCAAGCCATCGAAAAGCTCCCGGAAAAGGAACGTCAGACCATCTTTCTCCGCTTCTATCATGGCATGACGCAAACCCAGACCAGTCAGGTTCTTGGCGTGAGCCAGGTGCAGGTGTCCCGCCTGGAACGCCGCGCCGTAAAGCGGCTGCGTGAGATGATGGAGTGAGAGCCTTGCCGGGCAGCGCCCCGTCCGCCGCTTCACTGGACGCTTTACCCAGTGATGGGGGTACCCCGTGGAGAAAAGTGTCCAGTGACCGTCAAACCGTTGCGCCCCAATGGATTGGTCACTGGACACCCGTACAGTGACCAACTGGGACACTTGGAAGAGATTTCCCTTGGAAAGAAATATTATAGATAAAATCTATTATAATATATATTATATAATTATTATATTAAAATATTAAGTATTATTATTTCCACGATTCATCACTGTACGCTTGTCCAGTGACCAAAGCCTTGCGCCCCAAGGGTTTGCTGGTCACTGGACACTTTATTTATTTGGCAAGGGGGTCTCACTGGACACTTTGTCCAGTGAAGGGATTTTCCAAGCCGTCATCCATAGAAAGCTGGGTATAAAAGGTTTTGTTGTTGTTAAACGCGCTGCCGGTTTGATGGCATGAGATTTGCTTTTTGGCGCTCAGCTCTTTTTCACTGCCTGGTTAAACGCCTCGATCAGCTCGTCGATGGCGGCGGCCTGTGTGTGAACGTCGGCAAATTCCGTGCCGTACCACAGGTCGTTCAGCTCCTGGGCGGTCTTGCCCTGCTGTTCGACCCAGGTGTAGTATTTCAGGTTATGCACCCGCTTGCGCTGGGCGTAGGTCAGCTCCAGCAGATTATCGGTCTTCTGGCCCTGTAGATGCAGAGCGTAATCCACGGCGGCCTTTTCATGGGTGTAGGGGCCGTCCTGCTCCCGCAGCTCCTCCAGGCGGCTGCCGTACATCTCTACAGAGTCGGTCAGCAGCGTAAAGACCACATCCTGGCTGGTAAATTCATAGTATTTTGCCATCTTGATGCAGCACAGGACGTTTGCGATGCCGGATATGCCCAGCCAGGAAAGCCGCTGGACGAATTCCGGGTCGAGGCCCAAATCATGCACAAGGAAATCCACGCCCTCCGGCTCGTTAAACAGGCGAATCAGCTCCTGGCTGTCGCAGTCGTCGATGTCGATGACCATGTCGGTGTTTTTGACGTTGTGTATCCAGGGGACGTGCTTGTCGCCGATGCCCTCGATGCGGTGGCCGCCAAAGCCGTTGTCCAGCAGGGTGGGGCATTGCAGGGCCTCGCCCGCCGCCAGCTTCATGGTGGGGTACAGCTCCTTCAGCTTATCCCCAGAGCCGATGGCCCCGGCGGAGCCGGTGGTGAAGCAGGCCCCAGCCATACGGTCGCCGGGACGGCGGATATGCTCAAACACCTCCGCAATGGCGCTGCCTGTCACCTCGTAATGCCAGAGGTGGTTGCCCATCTGCTCAAACTGGTTGAAAATCATGTTGCTGGGGTCTTCCGCCAGCTCGTGGGTCTTATCGAATATCTCCTTGACGTTGGACTCGCAGCCGGGGGTGGCAATAATCTCGGCCCCGATGGAGCGCAGCCAGTCGAACCTCTCCCGGCTCATCTGCTCCGGCAGGATGCCGATGGCGTGAACGCCCAGGAGCTTGGAGTTGAAAGCACCGCCCCGGCAGTAGTTGCCGGTGGAGGGCCAGACGGCCTTTTGCCGGTCCGCGTCAAACTGGCCTGTCACCAGCCGAGGCACAAGACAGCCGAAGGAGGCGCCGACCTTGTGGCAGCCGGTGGGGAACCACTTGCCCGCCAGGGCCACAATGCGGCAGGGAACGCCGGTCAGAGCCGGAGGGAACTCGATATAATTAGGTGTGCCGAATAGTCCGCCGGTCTGCTTTGGCTCGTTGTGCCAGTTGACACGGAACAGGTTCACCGGGTCAACGTCCCACAGGCCGGTGCGGGAAAGCTTTTCTAAAATATCCTGAGGAATCAGGCTTGGGTCTTTCATCTGGGCATAGGTGGGAATGACGATGCCATTTTCCCTGGCTCTCGCGATATTATGGGCAAGGCTGTCGGGATGAATCGTCAGGTCGATCATAAAGGTTCACTCCTTACTGCACGAAAATATTTGGTAGGGTTTATTTATTATAATGGTTGATTGCATAATGAAGATGGACACTTGAAAAAGAAAATCCAGGTCGATTGTAAAATGAAGTTGAACACCTAAAAAATCCATAGCAATTGAATCC
>JAJQCH010000177.1 GCA_021202795.1 Oscillospiraceae bacterium | reverse complement strand
ATCACTATGGATATTCTTTTTACTATTGCAGTTTCATTTTACAATGCGCCAAAAAGTTTTTTTGATTTTCTACAGAAATGGTGGAAAAGCAGATTCAGATGTGCTATAATGATATAAAGCAATTCATGTGACGGACAACTTTGCAGAGATTGTAGCAAATTCTATTGACCTGGAAGGGCCTTGGCGTGTTATCCGAGATGAGCTGGAAATGAAGCAAAATTTTCATTAATTCATTAAGTGTGGTTCCTGCATGATGGGTGAAATTTTTCCCTTATTTATCCCTTATTGGGGTGGTAAAAGATGATATTTAATGATATTTGATGACCTTTGCCAAGTCTGCAAACCGTTGAAATACGGTACTTTCTGGCAGTAGATGACACTAAAAAGGACGGTATCAAGATTATTCGAGTCCCACCGCCGGCACCAGCTCAGAATGACCCCGAAAACGGTTGGGCCATTCTTCGCTTCCAAATCGAACCCGCTGCGCTGGGCTTCGGAGCGAAACGTGAACAGGTCGGTGTGCCTATCCTTATACTTTATATAAGTAACATCCAGCGGACAAAACGGACAGATTTCGTTTCTTTGTTCCGTTTTTTAACAGCTCTTGGTGTTTGTACAATGCTTTTTGCCCGCTTCTGTGATACGATATGGTTAAAGGGTTTTATGATTTTATATAAGGTGGTAATCAACAATGGCTTCCATAGGATACACGATTGAACGGCATACGGTAAAAGCTCTCATCAACCGCTTATATGACAACGTGGCTGATAAGGAAAAGCGCGCGGACGCGCTATGTCAGATAGTGGACTTCGGCTCGAAATTCTACAAGGGAACGCCCGAACAGATTGAAAAGCTCAAAAACACCATCCGCACGTCCGATGCGCATTATATGCAGATCCTCAATACCATGTTCGACGAGGGCAACCCCCAGTACGTCAAAAAGGTTCTCATGAACTTGGGCTATGAGGCGACCTATCACGGCACCAAAATGATTCGCGCGAACCGCGAAAAATACGGCTGCAACATACCCTGGCTTATCCTCTTCGACCCGACCATGGCCTGCAATATGCACTGCGTCGGCTGCTGGTCCGGCACCTATGGCCACAAGTCCAGCCTGACCTATGAGGACATGGACAAGATCGTCACCGAGGGCAAGGCCCTGGGCGCTTATCTCTATATGCTCACCGGCGGCGAGCCAATGGTGCGCAAAAAGGACATCCTCCGCCTGTGCGAAAAGCACAACGACTGCTTCTTCGCCGCCTATACCAACTCCACCCTGATCGACGAAGAGCTGTGCAAAAAGGTCGTGGAGCTTGGAAATCTGACCTTCATGATTTCCATCGAGGGTACCGAGGAGACGAACGACGCCCGCCGCGGCGAGGGCCATTATGCCGCCGCCGTCAAGGCCATGGATCTCCTCAAACAGTACGGTATCCTCTACGGCATCTCCGTCTGCTATACCCGCAACAACATCGACGCCGTCACCAGCGATGAATTTCTGCGCTTTGTTTCCTCCAAGGGGGCGCACTTCGGCTTCTATTTCCACTATATGCCCGTCGGCAACAACGCCGTGACGGAGCTGATGCCCACCCCGGAGCAACGCCGCGCCATGATCGACCGCATCCGCTACATCCGCTCCGACAACTGCGACATCCCCTTCTTCCCCATGGACTTCCAGAACGACGGCGAGTTTGTGGGCGGCTGCATCGCCGGTGGCCGAAACTACTTCCACATAAACTTCAACGGCGACGCGGAGCCGTGCGTGTTCATCCACTTCTCCGACGCCAACATCCACGATAAATCCATCCTAGAGATTCTCCAAAGCCCGCTGTTCATGCAGTATCATGAGGGCCAACCGTTCAACCGCAATCATCTGCGGCCCTGCCCCATGCTGGAAAACCCGGACGAGCTGCGCGGCATGATAGAGCGCACCGGCGCGCACCAGACCAACGTGGAGTCCCCGGAAGAGGTAGAGCATCTCTGCGCCAAGTGCGACGCCTACGCCCAGGCCTGGGCGCCGGTGGCCCAGGAGTACTGGGACACCCACGAACATTCCAAGCGCAAATATGAAAACTACGCCCCCGAAAAGGTAGCCCACCCGGAGCTGGCCGCCTTTGAACACGCTGACGATAAACCCTGATTTGTCCTGAAAAATCACCGAGGACGCGCTCAAGCAGCGCGTCCTCGTTTTTATTTATTTTATTTAAATGTGGATCACACAATATCCATGGCGGCGAACATCCCGTCTCGGGTAGCCTGCAAAATCCGGGCGGGCTTTTTGCAGTCGCCTATCACCGCCGTCCGGGGGCAGACGGTCATCAACGGTTCCAGCTCGTCGGCGGGGCTGCGGAAGCCAAGAGCGTAGTATACGCTGTCTGCCTCATAGAATACCTCCGACCCATCCGGGGCCAGGGCCTTCACGCCTTTCGGCGTCACCTCCGTCACCTGCGTGGAGCAGTGGATGGTCATGCTCTCCGGCCTGAAGATGCGGAACGCCTCCTTATGGCTCCAGAGGGCGTCTCTGGCGTAATCGTCCAGCATTTCCAGCACCTCTACCTGGTGGCCGGTGTCACCCAGGTGCATGGCTACCTCTATGCCCACCTGGCCGCCGCCAATCATCACGCACTTTTTCCCCGGCGTCTCCGTATAGACGTTCAGGGCGTATTTTGCGTTTTCCCGCAGGCCGGGAATCCGGGGCGCCACAGGCCGACCACCAATGGCCAGTATCACCGCGTCCGGGGCAAAGTCCTCAATGGTCTCTCTCGTCACTGTGACCCCAAGCTGTACGTCCACCTCGGCCCGATAGACCCGGTTCGCCAGGTGGTCGCGGAGCTTCCGCATATCGTCCTTGTGGCAGTCGTAGTCCGTGTACCACAGCGCACCGCCAAGTTTCTCGCCCTTGTCCATGAGCGTGACCCGATGGCCACGCTCCGCCGCCGTCAGGGCGGCATACATCCCGCCAGGGCCGCCGCCTACCACCAGCACCTTCTGGCCAGGCTCCTTCACCTTCGGCGACCACTCCAGCCGGAGCTGCCGCATGGAGGTGGGATTCACCGTACACTCGAAGGGGGCCACCTGCACCCGCTTGTCCGGGTCGGAGGCCAGGGGATTGAAGCAGGAGCACCGCAGGCAGGGCATGATCTCGTCCTCCTTCCCGCGGGCGACCTTGTTCACAAAGTCCGGGTCTGCCAGCATCTGGCGGCCCAGGGCCACAAAGTCGCACTTCCCGGAGGCGATGGCCTCCTCGATCTGCTCCGGGCTGTTGAAGCCCCCCACAGCGGTCACAGGGATATGCACTGCCGCCTTGATAGCCGCCGCCAGATCCAGATTGCACCCATGGGGATGGTAGATGCTGGAAAAAGCCTTGGATTCCACATGGTTGTGATACATCCCGGAGGTGACGTGGATGATGTCCACCTTATCCTGGATGATTTTCGCAAATTCCACCGCCTCGGAAAGCTCCAGGCCGCCGGGAACACGTTCTGCCCCGGACATACGGTATTCGATGAGGAAATCCTCTCCGCAGGCTTTGCGGATGTGGTCGATGACCATCAGGGGGAACCGGGCGCGGTTTTCCATGGAGCCGCCGTATTTGTCCGTCCGCTTGTTGGTCAGCGGGGAGATATACTGCCCCAGGAGCCAGCCGTGGCCACCGTGGAGCATGATCATCTGGAACCCGGCCAGCTTGGCCCCCAACGCCGCCGCCGCGAAGTGGGAGGCCACCTCCTCCATGTCCTGCTCCGTCATCTCCTCCACCTGGATGCCGTCCTCCCGGACAAAGGCGGAGGGGCCGAAGGGGTTTTTCCTGTCCTTGATGGTGGCCGGATGGTTCACCGCCCCCGTGTGGTTCAGCTCCACCGAGGCCACCGCCCCGTGGCGGGTGATGCTCTCCGCCAGGACGAACAGGGCCTCCTGGTGATAGACGGATTTATTGGGGGTGTAGAAATCAATGGTGTGGTCGTGCCGGGCGGAGCGGTCGTCGTCCACGAAGGACTCTGTGACGGTGACGCAGGACACCCCGCCCCGCGCCCGCACCTCATAGCCGTTGATGCACTCCGGCGTAGGCGTTCCGCCGGGGAACACCGTCCTGTCCGTGGTCTTCGGCGCGTCCATGACCCGGTTTTTAAACGTCACACCCTTGATGGTCAGCGGCGCGAATATGTGGGGATATTTCATGCTGTCTGCTCCTTTGTGTTTTTGTTATCTGCCTGTCATTATATACTTGTCAAAGGCCAACGTCTAATATATAATATTCATATATACTATCAATTCATTTGATATAAAGGCGGGGCATACTTATGGAGCTTATCCAACTTAAATATTTTTTGGCCATCGTGGAGGAGGAAACCATGCTCCGGGCGGCGGACACGCTCCACGTCTCCCAGTCCACCCTGAGCATGGCGATGAAGCGGCTGGAGGCGGAGCTTGGCTTTGCATTGTTCCAACGGGTAGGTCGCCGCCTCTATCCCACAGAGGACGGGCTGCGGTTTTACAGCGGCACGGCCCGGATTTTAAGGGAACTGGAGGATCTGACCCGACAATGCCGAACCCAGGCCCAGCGGGCCGACGCGGCGGTGGCGGTGGAGGCCGTGGATTTTTCCGTGGAAGCGCTGACACGATACAGTGGTCTCTGGCCGGACAGGGCCGTGCGGCAGGTGCGCTCCACCCGGAATATGACCCATCAGCTTCTCCGCAGCGGTCAGGTGGATTTCTGCATTACCTCTGTGGACGACACGGAGGCAGGCTTCCAGGTGGAAAGAATCCTCTCGGAGCCTATGGAGCTGCTGGTCAGCCGGGCGCATCCCCTGGCAGCGCAGGAGTCGGTTTCTCTGGACGAGCTGCAGGACGAGACCTTCATCGTCATCAAGCCGGAATATGCCCATCGCCTGTCCATAGAGCGGATGTGCGAGGAAAACGGCTTTCAAATGCGGCGTATATATGAGCTGCACGATGAGGAGGCGCTGACAGTCATGGTCTCCAAAGGCGTGGGCGTGACCTTCATCCCGGAGAGCATTATCAATATGCACGGGCCGACGACCGTGACCCTGTCCGTCCCAAACTGCGGCCCTGAAGATAACGGACACGGTGCTGACGCGGCACGTCTATCTTACTGCCCTGCCAAACAAACAGCCCGGCGAACCGGCCCGCCGCCTGCTGGATTATCTGCGCCGCTATGCCGCCGTTGTGGCCCAGGCCCACGCCATGCCCACTCTGGAGGAGACAAGGGCGCTTTTTCAAACAGACGAAGGCTGCCTCGCCAATCGGTGAGACAGCCTGTTATTTTTGTGTGCAGCACGATTTTCGCATCTGCTCCCGCCTGCCTGTCGTCAGCTCCACGCAGGATCGGCGCGGCCCTTTTGCTGCCTGATGCCGTCAGGGTCAGTCCTCCCGTTTTGCACCCCAGAAGAAGAGAGCCACGGTGCCGGGGCCGGTATGGCTGCCAATGGTAGTGCCGATGCTGTTAATAAGCACGCTTCCGTTCAGATGGGGGAAGCGCTCCTCTACAAGCTTTGCCACCGCCTCCGCGTCCTCCGGGCAGGCAGACATGGAGATATAGCACTTGCCGTCATAATCCAGACCCCCGTCGGCACATTGCTCCATTTTGTTCACTATGGCCTCGATGACCTTTGCCTTGGTGCGTATTTTCTCCCTGGGAATCAGGCGTCCCTGGGCGTCCACATTCATCAGCGGGCAGATATTCAGCAGACCGCCGAAAACGCCTGACGCCTTGGAAATGCGTCCGCCCCGGACAAAAAGGTCAAGTCCGTGGAGAAAAACCAGTGGTGCAGATGCAGACGGTTTCCCTCCGCCCAGGCATACAGGCTGTCGATGTCCATGCCCTCGTCCCGCAGGTCTGCCAGCTTGTCCATCAGCAGGCCATAGCCGGAGGAGGCAGCCAGAGAGTCCAGAACGTATATCTTCCGCTCAGGATAGCGCTCCCGCAGAATGTCCGCCGCACCCGCCGCAGAGGTAAATGTGCCGGAAATGCCGGAGGACAGGCTCAGATGCAGAATGTCCTTCCCTTCCTCCGGGAAGGGCGTGAAGTAGTCCACATATTCCGATATGTTGATCTGGGATGTCTTGGTCATGGCCCCGTCCGTCATGGCCTGATAGAACTGGTCAAAGGGCATCGTCCGGCCCAGATCGTCCGGGTATTCCTTTCCGTCCAGAAAATAGTGAAAGCAGATATAATGCAGGTCTCTCGCCGCCATATGCTCCGCCGACAGGTCAGCCGTAGAGCAGCAGCTTAAAATGTAGTCGCTCATGGTTGTTTCCTCCTATAAGTTGATGGTCAGCCGCGCCGGGTTCACTTCCAGGCCCGATAGCGGGTGACGCCGGAGATGACCTCTCCGTCCAGTTGGATGGCACAGGGGCGTTCAAACTCCACGGCGACGTCCTGGCAGAAAAAGACGTCGCACTTATTTTTCAGTTTCACATGACCGCCCCACAGCAGCGTGGGCAGACGCAGCAGAGTACCCAGCCGCCCGGTGTCATGCCAGACGATGCAGCACAGCTTCTCGCTCAGGCGATCCTGATTTGGGGCGATTTTCATGCCGCCGCCGACGTATCGGCCATTCAGGGCCGAGGCGATCCACACTTTGTTATAGTGTCGGGTCTCTCCATCCACGGTGACGGTGGCATTTGTCCAGTGGTACCGTCTCAGCACCAAACGCAGGGCCAGCATAACGTAGCTCACCTTGGTCTTGCGCGTTTGCTTTAGCTCGTCTCCCAGCTCGCACACCTGACCGTCCAGACCAAAGCTGCTGTTGTTGAGAAAGCGCCTGGTCTCGCCGTTTACCTCCACCATTGGCAGGCGCTGCATATAGTCGTTCAGCCGGGCCTTCCGCACTCCGCCCTTGGGCCGCACGTCCCGCAAAAAGTCGTTCCCCGTGCCAAACCACCATACACAGATCGGCACAGCGGGAGACGTTCCCTCCAGGGCGTTTATTACGAAATGAAGCGTGCCGTCTCCACCGCACAGGATGACCTGATCCTCCTCGCTGAGACCGGCGAGAAAAGGGCGAATATCCGTCTGTGTGATGTCCCGCACCTCCGGCCTTTCCGGCCAAAGGCTGTCTGCCACCTTCTGCACGCCGGCGTATCCGTGACCGCTGCAGGCATGGGGATTATAGAGGATAAAGGTCATGGCTGTCTCTCTTTCCGCCCGCACAGGGCGCGGATGTAATACCTTATAACAACTGGGCTACAAGTGATATATAATAATTATACAACGACCAGGTCGGTTCGTAAAGCTTTTTTCGCCTCTTTCCTCCGGGGGGAATCCATGCTATAATGAAAATATACAGCGTGAAAGGAGGCTGGATCCGTGCCGCAGAACGGTTTTTCCGAAGACGGATATATTATTGACCAGGATTATTTTGCTGCCTATCCCTATCGGGGTTCTACCTCCAACATTAACGGCTGCGGCTGGGTGGCGGCCTTCGACCTGCTCCGCGCCCGGGGTCGGAATATTCCCTTTCAGGAGGTGCTGAGCGGGCTGAATGGCACCTGCCCCACAAAGCTGCCCGGCCCCACCCCCGTCCGGGCGCTGCGGCAGTATCTGGCCGGTTTCGGCAATTATCGGCAGTGTCGAAGACGGCGGGCCGCTCTGCGGGCCGCAGAAAAGGCTTCGGCGGGAATCCTGCGCTATTGGGAGGGGAAGGAACCCCACTATATTCCCTTTCTCCGTCAGGAGGAGGGGGTGTATCGCTTCCTCAACGTGGCCGACGGTATGGAGGATATGAGCTGTCCGATGGACGAATTTTTTTCCACGCACTGCCGCTTCGGGTCTGTGGTCGTCATCGTCCCTAGGGAGCGCTCTTAATTTTTTGCTTTTCCTCGCTTGCTGTACATTTTATAGGACACCCGTTTTGGTATACTAAAGACACCGAAAGAGAAACCAAAACAGGAGGCGTCGTCATGCGGGGATATTTCACAGCCGCTGGTTTTTACGGCAAGGTGGGCAGTCGCTATATGCTGTTCGCCTGCGAAGCGGAATATTACGAATACATGGACTCCTTAGAAGAAGGAGCATAAGAACAGGCTCCGCGTTAAAGCGATCGCTTTGATGCGGAGCCTGTTGCTCATCCTGATCGTGTAGGCGATTTCATCATCCCATTTTCTTTGATACATAATACGTCCCTGCCGCAGTGGCGGCGGGGGCGGATTTTTTGCCCTCTACCCAGGCGGAGCCAGTGGCGTGGCAGATGGTAAAGCCGGGGTGGGTAATCTGGGCCTGAACAAGCAGAATGTCGTTCAGAGGGATGGGGGTGAGATAGCTGACCTCCATGCTGATGGTGGGGGTCATATGGCCGCCGGTGCAGTATCGGGCCAGCAGGCCCATGGTAAGATCCAGCACAGAGGCGGTGACGCCCCCGTGAAGGATGTCGCTGGGATTGGCCATCCAGGGCTTGGTTGCCATCCGCAGTGTTACCTGGCGTTTGGCGTAATCACAGTCCACAAAGGACATTCCCAGCATGGCGTTGAAGGTGCCGTCGCACTGCTTTGCCACGTCCTCAAAATAGCCCTGAAAGGCCCGTTCCATCCCCGCCTGGTCGTGAAGATCCTCTTTTTTCAGAATAATCAATTTTCCGCCTCCTGCGCCGCCACCGCCTCTCCCGCAGTGTCCTCTTCGTCTGTATCCGGCGAAGCGGTTTCCTCCGTGACTGCCGTTGAATCCGCCGCTTCGGTTGTGTCCTCGTCCGTCTGCGTGGCGTCAGTGCGGACATACATCACGTCCATGTCCACATCTCCCTCGATGCCGTCTACGCTGCCGGTGAAGGAATACTGCCAGAAGGTGTGGTCGTAGTAAAACTCCGGCCAGGAACCGGGATTGCCCATCCAGATGGTCAGATCCTCAAACTGGTTCAGGTCGTATGTAAAATAGGCCAGATTCAAATAGGCATAGACTCCGGCCTCATATCCCTCCGATTCAATGAGCTGGCAAAATTCCAGACAGGCCTCGGTGATGGTATTCCCGTTTGCGTTGTCCGTGCGGGCGGCCTCCCCGGTGCCGATTTGTTCCCAGTCGAAGAACACCGGCAGGGTGATGTCGTACCCGTCGATCAGCTCCAGCGTCAGAAGGGCCTCCTCGGCAGCCTCCGCGATACTGATGGCCTGAGAGAAGAAGTAGACGCCCACCTCCAGCCCGGCGGCCAGGGCACCCTCCACATTTTCCTGGAACAGCGTGTCCGCGTTCAGACTTCCTCCGCTGTATCCCCGCCATCCGCAGCGAATGATGGCAAACTTGACCCCCGCGTCCGCCACGGCCTGCCAGTCGATGGTTCCCTGATGCTCGGACACGTCTATGCCCAGCACCAGCTCGGCGTCGTCCCCGCTGTAGGCTGCGACGCCGTCCGTCACGGAAAAGGCGGTCACGTCCAGGGAAAAAGGGGTGAGATTCTCCGCCTCGGCTACCCACATGGTGCCGCCGGCTCCGTCGGATACCTCCACCAGTCCCTCATAGGGATCTGCAGTGGGGGTCGGCTCGGCGGCCTCCGTCTCTGTCTGCCGAACGTTTCGTATCACCAGCACCACCAATATGGCGGTCAGGGATGCCAGCAGCAGGATAATCGCTATCAATGACAAAATTCGTTTTTTCATAACTTCATAACAATACCACAAATACCCCCTCATGTCAAAGCGTGAGGATATTTCTCCTGCAAATTGACAGGATAGCCTTGATTTCCGGGGCGTTTCAAGATAAAATGTGTTATATAAGGGAACAATATGAAATTCTATTCTACGGAGGTAGCGGTTATGACCCCTGACGTTGAAAAACTTCTGACGCTGGCTGACCGGGATTTGGCGGCTGGCCGGTACGCAGACGCAGAAAAGGAATATGCCAAGGCACTGGAGAACGACCCGGACTCCTATATGGCCGTTCATGGCCGGGGCGTGGCCCGCACCTGGCAGAGTACCCTTCTGTCCGGCGATCCCACCGCCCTGATTTATAGCACGCAGGACGCCTTCGCCATGGCGGAGCGGGCCGGTGCGGACACGAGAGACTTCCTCGCAAGGGTGGCTGTTGACCTGATAAACCTGACCAGCAATAAATATAACGAGCTGACTCGTATCTACACCAGCATTGCCCGGAAGGAAAATACCAAGGCTCCCTCGCCGCTGTTTTTCTATACCTGGAACCTGTCCCATCCCCAGGGGCTGACCCTGCCGGATGTGTATATCCCCATGATCAACTACCTGGCCGCCCTGATACAGGTCAGCGAGTATCTTGACAGCGTTTTGGAGGGGAACGAGGCTTTGAAGCGCCGCCGCCTGCACAACATCGGCAACCTGAACATCTTCTATGACTGGCTTATCGCCTTCAACGCGACGGGCCGTGTGGCGGAAGGATATTATAACCAGATCCTGGAAAAGAAGCAGCAGCTTCTTGCTGTCCGCAGCAGGCTGGACAAGGAGCTTTCCGAGCCAGAGTACCGCAACGTCCCCAGCGCGAGGCCGGAGGGCCGTCCCCTGCCCGGTGTCAGTTCCGACGTAGACCGGGAGGAAAAGGTCGCCCACTTCGGCGAGCGGCCTCCGGTGGAAATCATTTGTCCCATCTGCGGCACGATCCAGAAATCCAACCGCTCCGTCTGCTTCCAATGCTCCTGCCAGTTCATCTTTGACGATGAGCAGTAACCAAACCCGCCCACAGACGAAAATCAGTTACTATATCGAGCCGAAGGGTACGATATGGATTGCTGTGGGCTTTATGGCCCTGTCATTTGGCCTGCGGCTGGCCTGGTGGCTTGTCTGGCCAGAGGATACGGCCAGCGCCGGGGTGTATGTCCACGGCGTGCTGCCGCTGGGGGCCTGCGTACTGTTTTGCCTGTGCCTGCTGTACCCCGGCAGAATGTCCCTGCGGGCCAGCTTCCTTCCGGCTTTGCTGGGCGTGCTGTTTTTCATTTTGAAAGCGCAGACCTTTGTCTGGTGGCATCAGACGCTGTGTACGCTGCTGCATCTTCTGGTAGCCGTGCTGTATGGGCTGACAGCGTTCAGCGTTCTGCCCCTGCGGAAGCTGCTGTTTCCCCTGTTTGGCCTGCCGCTGACCTTCCATGCGATTGTGCTGGATCTGATTGTCCACCGCACGGTATTTGCCTGGCCCGACTGGTTCCAGGAGTGGTCTGTGCTGTGCATCATGGCCGGGCTTCTGTGCGTGGCCTTTGCCATCCGGGAGGAACGCCCCGCCGTTCAGGAGGCGGCCTCATGACGGACAGGCCCTATTGGGTCTATATCCTCCGTTGCGCCGACGGCAGCCTTTATACCGGCATCACCACGGACGTGGAGCGCCGGACGGGGCAGCATAACGCCGGAACGGGGGCCAAATATACCCGCAGCCACCGGCCTGTGGAGCCGGTATACCGGGAGCTTTGCCCCGACAAGTCCGCCGCCCTGCGCCGGGAGCGGGCGATAAAAGCCCTGACCCACGGGGAAAAGCTAGCGCTTATCGGCGAAAAACCAAAATAACCCACGAGGCCGCCTCCCTGGCGGTCTCGATTTTTTTGATGGTACACGAACCTTTTGCGCCTCCGCCGCGTCTAATAGATACAGACATCTGTGAGAGCAAATTTCTGGCAAGGGAGTGAGACAATGACCAAGTAGGAGTTTACCCGGCAGCCGTCAGACTTGACCGGAAAAGTCCATCATCGGAAAAAAATCAAAAAAATATCCGCAGGAAAATTCACAAAGGTCTTTCTTTTGATTTGACGGTTTGTTATAATAAGGATGGAATCTTATCCGATACATATAAAAACATAAAAAAGATTGCCTTTAGGGTAGGGGGCACATGAAAAAATGATTTCATATGGAAAAGAGGTCAAGGTCTTTACCGGCAACGCCACTCCCAAGCTGGCCCAGGATATATGCGACTGTCTGAATATATCTCTGGGCAATATGCACTGTTCGCACTTCGCGGACGGGGAGTGTTCCATTTCAGTATATGAGCCGGTGCGGGGAGCGGATGTGTTTCTGGTGCAGTCCACCTGCGGCCCAGTGAACGACAACCTGATGGAGCTGCTGGTAATGATCGACGCCATACGCCGGGCTTCTGCGGGCCGTATTACGGCGGTAATGCCCTATTTCGGCTATGCCCGGCAGGACAGAAAGGCCAAGAGCCGCGACCCCATCTCCGCCAAGCTTGTGGCGAATCTCATCACAGAGGCCGGGGCCGACCGGGTGCTGACCATGGATCTCCACGCCTCTCAGATACAGGGCTTTTTCGACATCCCTGTGGACAACCTCGTGGGGGGCAACATCTTTTCCGCCCATTACCTGAAGCGCTTTGGCGCGAACAACGAAAACCTCATCGTGGTCTCCCCGGACGTGGGCAGCGTGTCCAGAGCCAGAACCTTCGCCATGAAGCTGGGCACCGGCCTCGCCATTGTGGACAAGCGCCGGGAGCAGGCCAATCAGTCCGAGGTGATGAACCTGATCGGCCACGTGGAAGGCAAGGACGTAATTATCCTGGACGACATGGTAGACACCGCCGGCTCTCTGGTGGGAGCGGCCAAGGCCCTGCGGGAGATCGGCGGCGCGAATAAAATTTATGCCTGCGCCAGCCACGGCGTTCTCTCCGGCCCGGCGCTGGAGCGGATCGAGGAAAGCTGCCTGGAGGAGCTTCTTCTGCTGGATACCATCCCCTACCCCAAGGACAAGCCCAGAGTGGACAAAATCCGCTATCTGTCCGTGGCTCCTCTGTTCGCCACCTCCATCCACCGCATTTATGAGGACGAGTCTTTGTCCTCCCTGTTCGACTGATGCTTGGCAGAGGAGGCGGCGTGCAGTGGCTGGCGGTGTTTTTGGGAAATCCCGGCCCCCGATACGCCTCCACTCGCCACAACGCGGGATTTATGGCGGCGGACGCCCTGGCGAAGGACAAGGGCGTGTCCGTCACCCGGCTGCGATTCCGGGCTCTGACGGCCCAGTGTCCCATGGGGGAGGAGCAGGTGCTTCTTATGAAGCCCCAGACCTATATGAACGAGTCCGGCCAGGCCGTTGGTCAGGCCGCCCGGTTTTATAAAATTCCCCCGGAGCGGGTGTTGGTGGTCAGCGACGACATTCATCTCCCCTGCGGCCAGCTTCGTATTCGGACAAAAGGCTCCGCCGGAGGCCATAACGGGCTGAAAAGCGTTATCGCCCACCTGGGAAGTCAGGACTTCCCCCGTATCCGCATCGGCGTGGGAGCGCCGGCCTCCGGCGGACAGGAGCAGATAGACTGGGTGCTGGAGGTTCCCCGAAATCAGGACTGGGAGCTGTTTTCCGACGCCTGCACCCGCGCTGCTCACGCAGTAGAGGACTATATCCGCTATGGCCCGGATAAGGCCATGAACACCTATAACAGGTAGCAAAAATATCTTTCGCAAATTGCAAGTGCAAGTTGGACACTCGGTAGAATGAATTTATGAACC
>JAJQCH010000109.1 GCA_021202795.1 Oscillospiraceae bacterium | reverse complement strand
ATCACTATGGATTTTCTTTTTCAAGTGTCCATCTTCATTATGCAATCAACCATTCCGTTTTTTCTTGCCTTCATCAGGAATATATTGGGGCTATTATACGCCGACCTAATGCTCGGCGCAAGGAAAGTTAATTAAATATCCAGATCTTTTCCATCCAAATCGAAGCCCAGCGAAGCGGGTTCGATTTGGAAGCGAAGAAAACCTCTGAAGACGGTGAGGCCGTGCTTGCGCGGCCTCACCGTCTTCAGGAGACTGCCCTGAGCTGCAAATAAGCGCGCCAGGGTACGAAACGCTCCCCCACCAAATCGAAGCCCAACGCAGTGGGTTCGATTTGGATAGCGAAGAAAGCCCCTGACCGACGCGTCTGCCCGCGCTTGCGCGGTCAGACCGTCTTCAGGAGACTGCCCTGAGCTGCAAATAGGCGCGCCAGGGTACGAAACGCTCCTCCACCAAATCGAAGCCCAACGCAGTGGGTTCGATTTGGATGCGAAGAAAACCTCTGACCGACGCGTGAGGCCGTGCAAGCACGGCCTCACCGTCTTCAGAGGTTTTCTGAGCTGGTGCCGGTGGCGGGACTTGAACCCGCACCCTGTTGCCAGGAACGGATTTTGAGTCCGTCACGTCTGCCAATTCCATCACACCGGCAGGGCAACGTATATTATACACGCTGACCGTCGGAAAAGCAAGGGAAAATTTATATGGTAAGCCCCAGCTCGCAGGCGGCCTCTATGGCGTCGATGGCGCGGCCAAGGCGGTGGGCGTTGCCCACGGTCTCCACGGGGATGTACCCGGCCAGGGCGGTTTGCAGGGTGTCGTCCGGCTTTGTGCCGACGCACATGACCACCGCGTCGCAGGGCCAGGTACCCTCGGCGGTGCGGACGCCCTCCGCCGTCACGGCCTCCACAGTCGTGTGGGGCTTCAGCTCCGCCCCCAAGGTTTTCAAATCGCCCAGAGTGGGCCAGGCAACGCCCGGCTCATAGCCCCGGCCCAGCTTGTCCTTCTCGAAGACGGCGATTTTGCGGTCAGAGGCTTTCAGCATTTCATGGAGCCGTTCGTCCGGCTCCACCCCGTAGCGCATACGATAGAACAGATCCTCCGGGGACATACTGCCGTCCATCAGCAGATAGCGGGCTGCCTCCAGCCCCACGAAGCTGCCCCCAATTACGCCCACCCGCGCAGGGAGGACGGACCGCTCCGTCAGCAGCTCTAATACCGTATATACCGGCACCGCGCCCGGCTCCACAGGGACGGACTTTTCCTTATAGTCCCGGCCATGGGCCAAGACGCACAAATCAAAGCCGCCGGCCAGAATATCCTCCGCCGTCGCCTGCCGGTTCAGCTCGATATGTACGCCGGACGACCCCAGCGCACGCTTATACCAAGTCAGCAGATCCGCAAACTCCCGCCGTCCGGGCATGGTGGAAAAGATGGCCATCAGGCCGCCCAGCCGGTCGTTTTTCTCCCAAAGGGTGACAGAATGGCCCCGCTGGGCCGCCCGGAGGGCGCACTCCATCCCCGCTGGGCCGCCGCCTACCACCAGGATATGCTTCGGCTCCGCCGCCGGGGTCTGCTTCAGCTCATATTCCCGCCCGGCCATACCGTTCGCGAGACAGCGGATGGGCTTGTCGAAAAACGTCCCCGCCAGGCACCCCTGATTGCAGCTTGTGCAGTGGCGTATTTTCTCCGGCCTGCCCTCCATGATGAATTTCGGCAGATCCGGCTCCGCGATCAGCGCCCGGCCAATGGCCACGATGTCGCACCGGCCCAGGGCCAGGGCCTTCTCCCCCTGGAGAGGATCGCTCATGCGGTTCGCCATGGCCACGGGGATGTCCACCTCTTTCCGGATCTCTGTGGCCAGATAGGAAAGGCCCCCCCGCGGCATTTCCCCGGTGAGCTGGGGGGTGCGGCTCTCATGCCAGCCGCCGGTCAGATCCAGCAGGTCTATGCCCGCCCTGGCCGCCAAGGGAGCAAAGGCCCGGCACTCGTCCGAGCCTCCGGCCCCCGGCACCAGGGTGTGCGCCCCATATCGCAGCAGCACAGGGTAATCCGGCCCCACGGCCTTCCGCACGGCGGCGATGACCTCTAAAGGGAACCGGCAGCGGTTTTCAAAGCTGCCCCCGTATTCATCCTCCCGGAGGTTGGTCAGAGGGGAGAGGAACTGGCTGATAAGATACCCTGCCGAGCCGGAAATCTCCACCGCGTCAAACCCCGCCTCGCGGGCGCGGCGCGCCCCTTCGGCCCAGGCGTCAATGATGGCGTGAAGCTCCTCCAACGTCATGGCCCTAGCCGTCTCCTTGGTGAAGGGGGTATAGACAGCGGAGGGGGCCACCGCCCCGCCGGGGTCTAAGACGTCTGCGTTATACATATACCGCCCGGCGTGGTATAGCTGCACCGCTACCGGGCAGTCCCGCTCCCGCATCCCCTTGGTGAACGCCTGCCAGGGCTTAATGCAGCCGTCGTCCGCGAGACTCATGGTGCTGGCTCTGGCCCCTTTGCCGTCAAAGCGGCAGGCTCCCACCACCACCAGACCTGCGCCGCCCTCCGCTCTGCGCCAGTAAAACTCGTTGAACCGGGGGGTGGGCAGGCCGTCCTGAGAATACAGGGTGTGCATGGCGGTCATCAATATGCGGTTTTTCAGGGTGAGCGGCCCTACCTGAACGGGCTTTGTCAGATAGTTGAATCGCATGGTCTTTAACCCGCCTTCATGGCCAGGTAGGCATTGATAAAGCCGTCGATGTCCCCGTCCATCACCGCCTGAATGTTGCTGTTTTCAAAGCCGGTGCGGGTGTCCTTGGCGAGAGTATAGGGCATAAATACATAGGAGCGTATCTGGCTGCCCCACTCGATTTTCATCTGCACGCCCTTGATGTCCTCGATCTTTTCCAGATGCTCCCGCTCCTTGATTTCCGCCAGCTTCGCCCGCAGCATATCCTTGCAGTTTTCCAGGTTTTGGAAATGGCTCCGCTCCACCTGGCTGGAAACCACGATGCCTGTGGGGATATGGGTCAGGCGAACGGCAGAGCTGGTTTTGTTGACCTTCTGGCCGCCGGCCCCAGAGGAGCGGTACACGTCCATTTTGATATCCTCGTCCCGCAGCTCGATCTCCCCGGCGTCCTCGATCTCCGGCATGACCTCCACGGCGGCGAAGCTGGTCTGGCGGCGGCCAGAGGCGTCGAAGGGGCTGATGCGCACCAGCCGGTGAACTCCATGCTCGCTTTTCAGATAGCCGTAGGCGTTGTCTCCCTCGATTTTGATAGTGGCGGACTTGATGCCCGCCTGATCCCCATCCTGCCAGTCCAGCAGGGTATATTTAAAGCCGTGGCGATCCGTCCACATGGTATACATCCGATAGAGCATTTGGGCCCAGTCCTGGGCCTCCGTGCCGCCGGCCCCGGCATGGAAGGTGACGATGGCGTTGTTGGCGTCGTATTCCCCGGTCAGGAGAGTGGAAAGACGGGTCTGCTCCATTTCCTCCTGAAACTGGGCGAAGCCGCTCTCCAGCTCCGGCAGAAGACTGTCGTCCTCCTCCTCCAGCGCCATCTCGCAGATGGCGTACATATCGTCCCAGGCGGCGGAAAGCTTTTCATACCGCTCGCACTTGTGCTGAAGGGTTTTGAGCTGCTTCTGTCCCCGCTGGCTCCGCTCCAGATCAGACCAGTAGCCCTCCTCCGTGCTTTCCGCCTGGAGCTTTTCGATCTCGCCCCTGGCCTCATCCAGGCGCATGGCCTGCTCCAGCCGCTCCAGCTCTGGGCGGCAGTTTGTCAGCTTTGTTTTATATTCTTCAAATTCCAGCATAGGTTATGATCCTCTCCATTCGTGGACTGCTTTGATGTATTATAGATGTATTGTATTATATACAATTTTAGAATTTCTGTAAATAGGCAACCTGACTCACCTGCGATATAATCGCAGACGAGGTGGCAGTAGTCGGCGGGGTCTTTTCCCTTCTGTGGAAGTTTCCTGCAAAACTTCACTCCTCTGCTTTTCTTTTCATCGGGAACATGGTACAATATAATGCAAAAATAACCGGGAGGCAAGGACTTTGAGAGTGTTTCAATTTGTGTTATGGGCCGCCATCGTGTTGGTCGCCCTGTATCTTATCCTGTGCTTTTTCCTGTTCCGGCTGGCCTGTCGGCGGTTTTCGGAAAAGCACGATCCCTTTCGGAAATACAACGAGAACATGAAGCACCTGATGGACGACTACCCCGCGCTGAAGGAGGCGGGAGCTGAATTTTATCGTTCCGCGACCTTTCAGGACGTGGAAATCACCTCCTTCGACGGGCTGAAGCTCCATGGCCGGATAGTGGAAAACCCCGGCGCCAGGGGCGTGATGGTGGCCTGCCACGGCTACCGAAGCAACAGCACCAGAGACTTTCTGGGGGGCTGTCCCTTTTATTATAATTCCGGCTTCACCCTCCTGCTGATAGACCAGCGGGCCTGCAGCGAGAGCGAGGGGAAATACATCACCTTCGGCGTGCTGGAGAGCCGGGACGCGGTGGACTGGTGCAAATTCGCAGCGGAAAAATATCCCGGCCTTCCCATCCTGCTGGCCGGTATCTCCATGGGGGCCACCACCGTTTTGATGGCAAGCCCCAACGTGCCGCCCCAGGTGAAGGCCATCGCTGCGGACTGCGGCTTCGTCTCCCCCTGGGAGATGCTGTCCGCTGTGGTGCGCAGCGCCGGAAAATTCCCCGTCGGGCCAATTTTGGCCGGGGTGAACCTGTGGGCCAATCTCCTGGCCGGGTTTGATTTGCGCACCTCCGCCAAGGACGCCCTGGCGAAAAACACCACCCCCGTGCTGTTCGCCCACGGGGAGGCGGACGCCCTGGTACCGCTGGAGGATGTGCGGGAAAATTATAACGCCTGCAAAGCCCCCGCCGTGCTGCTGTCCGTTCCCAATGCCGCCCACGGCATGAGCTACTGCGAGGATCTGGAGGGCTATCAGGCAGCTCTGCGGACGCTTTTCGATACATATCTGTTCGGTGAGGCCGACCAATGAAAAAGAACCAGGAGAAAAGGGTCTGCTATTATCACTCCTTCACGGATGATTTCGTGGTAAGTCAGGATCAGGATTTCACCCTGCCGGAGGATTATGTCTGGGTCAAGACCGGCTTTTTCTATCGCTTGTGGAGCGGGTTTCTCTATGCCGTCGCCACTGTGTTCGCCTTTTGCTACGGCAAGCTGGCCCTGGGACTGAAAATCGTCCGAAACGCCGACCTGCGGAAGTTTAAGGATACCGGCGTCGTCCTGTACGGCAACCACACCCAGCCCATGGGGGATGTGTTCACCCCCATTTTGCTGTGCCGTCCCAAGCGGGGGTATACCATCGCCTCCACCGCCAATCTGGGCATCCCGGTCATCGGGAAGATCCTGCCGCCCCTGGGGGCGCTGCCCCTGGCGGACGACATACACGGGATGAGCCGCCTGCTGGCGGCAGTGCGGACGCGGCTGGCGCAAAAGGCCACCGTCATCGTCTTTCCCGAAGCCCACGTCTGGCCCTGGTATACAGAAATCCGCCCCTTCCCCGCCTCCGCCTTCAGCTTTCCCGTGGACGCAAACGTCCCCTCCTTCTGCGCCACCGCCACCTATCAGCGCCGCCGCCACAGAAAAAAGCCCCGGCTTATCGTCTACCTGGACGGCCCCTTTTACCCGAACGAGTCCCTCCCCAAAATCAAGCGCAAGGCCGCCCTCCGGGACGCCGTCCACGCCCAAATGGTGGAGCGCAGCAAGCTGAGCGACTATCGGTATATAGAATACCTCCCTGCGGAGGAAAAAGACTGAAAAAGGCGCCACAAAAACGCGGCGCATTTTCAGGCAAACGCCCGTCCTTCCAGCCTGAGAAGGGCGGCTTTTTTGTCCAATCCTCCGGCGTAGCCGGTGAGCGCGCCATTTGCGCCTACGACCCGGTGGCAGGGAACCAGGATGGAGACGGGGTTTCGGCCCACAGCGCTGCCTACAGCCTGGGCGGACATGGTTTCCAGGCCCCGCTGGGCGGCGATGGCGCGGGCGATAGCCCCGTAGGTGGTGGTCTCCCCATAGGGAACAGCCCGAAGCTGCTCCCACACGGCCATCTGAAAGGCCGTTCCCCGCAGAAGGATCGGGGGCGTGGGGCCGGGGTCGTGGCCGGAAAAATAAACCTCCAGCCACTGCACCGTCTCGCGGAACACAGGCAGCTCTCCTGCCGGGCCAAGATGCTCTCCAAAATATTTCTGACCGTCAAACCACAGGCCGGTCAGCACGTTTCCCTCTCCCGCCAAGGTGATGGGGCCGAGGGGAGATACCCAATGAAATGTATAGCCAGCGTTCATGTTTTCATCTCCTGTGCTTTTACCAGGGCGGCGTATTCGCCGTCCTTTTCCATCAGCTCCTGATGGGAGCCAAGCTCCTTCACGACGCCGTGGTCTATGACGGCAATGCGCTCCGCACCACGGACGGTGGAGAGCCGGTGGGCGATGATAATGGTGGTGCGCCCCACAGACAGGGCGTCGAAGGTTTCCTGGATGCGGGCCTCGGTAACGCTGTCCAGGGCGGAGGTGGCCTCGTCCAGGATAAGCACCGGGGGATTTTTCAGGAAAATCCGGGCGATGGAGACCCGCTGCTTCTGGCCCCCGGAGAGCAGCACGCCCCGCTCGCCTACCTGGGTGTCGAACCCCTCCGGCATGGCCATAATGTCCTCATATATCTCCGCCTGCTTTGCGGCCTCGACGACCTCCTCCATGGTGGCGTCCGGGCGGCCATAGCGAATGTTGTCCCCGATGGTTCCGGCGAACAGAAACACGTCCTGCTGCACCACGCCTATGTTCCGGCGCAGAGAGTGCTGGGTCACGGCGCGAACGTCCTGGCCGTCGATGCGGATGGCTCCGGCGGTCACGTCGTAAAACCGGGGGATGAGCTGGCTCAGGGTGGTCTTGCCGCCGCCAGAGGGGCCGACCAGGGCCAGCGTCTCCCCAGGGTGAATATGCAGGTCGATGCCGTGGAGAATGGGGCGGCCCTCCTGATAGGCGAAATCCACCCCGTCCACGTCCACCGCACCCTTCACATTCGTCAGCTCCTTAGCGTCCGGGGCGTCGGTGAGGGTGGGGTCGGTGCGCATAAGCGCCACGAACCGGCGCAGTCCGGCCATGCCGTTTGCAAAGGTCTCCGTGAAGTTGGACAGCCGGCGGATGGGGTTTACAAAGGATGTGACATACAGGCTGAAGGTGACGAGATCGATAACATTCAGTTGTCCCGCCATGATGAGCGCTCCCCCGGCGGCAATGACCGCCACGGACAGGATGCACAGGAAAAATTCCATCACCGCGTTAAACCGGCCCATGGCCTTGTGGAACCGGCGCTTGGAGACCTTGAACAGCTCGTTGGAAACGGTGAATTTTTCAAGCTCCCGCTCCTCGTTGGCAAAGGCCTTGGCGGTTTTCATGCCGGAGAGGCAGGATTCGATTTCCGTGTTGATATGGCCGGTGGTCTCCTTCACGGCGGCGGAGGCGTCCCGCATGGAGCGGCGGCAGCGCCATATCACGCAGAAGAACACCGGCAGCATAACTGTCAGCACCAGAGCCAGCCGCCACTGGATGGTGAACATGATGATAAGCGCCCCCACGATGGTGACGGCGGAGATGAACAGATCCTCCGGCCCGTGGTGGGCAAGCTCCGTGATGTCGAACAGATCCGTGGTCAGGCGGCTCATAAGCTGGCCGGTTCGGCTGCTGTCAAAGAAGTCGAAGCCCAGGGTCTGGACGTGCTGAAACAGGTCTTTCCGTATGTCCGCCTCCACCCGGATGCCGAAGGTGTGGCCCCAATAGCCGATGATATAGGTAAACAAAGACCGCAGCACATAGGCCGCCGTCACCGCGCCCATCACCGCCCAGAACACCCCGAAGGCGTTTTCCGGCAGAAGCGTATACATACACCACCTGGACACAAAGGGAAAGGCCAGGTCGATCAGCGCAATGGCCAGCGCGCAGGCCATGTCCAGCACAAACAGCCCCATGTGGGGCTTGAAATATGCGAGGAATATCTGGAGCATGGACTGTTCCTGAAAACGGTTTTTCTGCATGATAATGGTTCTTCCTTTATGATTCAATCGGCCCGTCATACCAGCCGGAGATGCCGTTCCGCTTGCATTGATAGCCCCGCGTGGTGGTGCGGACGATGGAGATTTCATCCCCGGCTTCCAGGGGCAGGCGATAGTCTGTGCAGTCGTTCACCCAGGCGCGGCTGCCCTCCTGGGAGAGGATGTTGCACGTCAGCACGTCCATCTCATAGCCGGTGCGGATATGGCGGCAGCGGCAAAATTCCCGGCCCCAGGCGAGAAGCTCCACAGCGTTGTCCCCGTGGCGGATGTAAAAATGGGTCTCGCTCTCCCGCTGGCTCTCAGCGGCGCGGGCCACGGGAAAGGCGTCGTAGGACGTCCAGGTCATATCCGGCAGGAAAAAGGCGTTGAGCTGGCCGTCGTCCTTCACCACGCAGCCCCCGTCTATGCTGACGAGGCGCAAATCCCGATCGATGATGGGCCGGGCGTCGGTGATGGTCTCGTGATACAGCACCAGGGGCCAATGGCCCACGATCGTCCATTTTTGGTGCGGCTTCGCCACCGTGCGGTAGGCGTCCAGCTTCATACAGGCAAAGGCTCCCCGCTCCGGCACATAGCCCCCATGGACGAAGATATAGGCCTCCGTTTCCAGAATGTGCGGCATACGGCGCATAAAATCCAGCTCCGCCGGAAATCCCGCCGCCACCGCCCGCTTGGCGGCCTTCAAATCCATATCCGGCCCGACGGCTATGCCAAGCTCCCGGAGCATTTGGGCGATGATTCCATCTCCCCAGCCCTTGTTCCGGCCCAGCAGATAGCGGATATAAAAGGCGTCCATATCCGGGTCGTCCGGCAGGTCGCAGAAGTTGTGCCAGAAATCGCAGTTTCCACAAAGGGTATGCACTTCATATTCCCGGCTCAGAGCCATGACCCACCGCATCGTTCCCAGGGGGTCGGGGCCTTTTTCCAGCAAATCCCCCACGATAATCAGCACGTCCCTTTTGGAAAAGGCGCATTTTTTCAGCAGACCCTTCAGATAGGGCAGGTTCCCATGGATGTCCGAAACAGCGATAATCCGCCGTCCGGGGGCCACGGTCAGGTACTGCGTCACCGGGGGCGTGGTCATAAGCAGCGGCCCGCTCACGGCAGCTTCCAGGGCCGCTGGGTGATGTCCAGCTCCATGAGATACAGCGTCCCGCCGACCCCTTCCGTAACGCCGATCTGCTGAAAGCCGGAGGCGTTATAAAAGCCGAGGGCCGTCTCGTTCGTCTGAGATACGTGCAGGCGCAGCCGTTTCCGCCCCTGACGGCGGAAGTAGCTGACGGCATGGCCCACGAGCTGTGCGCCAAGACGCATACCCCGATATTCCGGCTCCACATATAAAAGGCTTATCCACCCGGCCTCCTCCTCCGCGCCCCGGAGGGGGTCAAGCTCTATAAGTCCGGCAGGCTTCCCCTTTACGGACAGCTTGGTCAGGCAGGCGGGATTTACTCCGGCGTGCTGCATGGCCAGGTGAAGGTACAGGGAAGGCGTGTAGCCCTGCAGGTTCCCGTGGCTGGCCCGCCAGGTCTGGGCATAGCAGCGGGAATAGTCGTCCCCCTCCCTGCTGGGATCCATCGGCTCCAGAAGCGTGTCCTCCTTGCCGATGCCCTTCGACCGCCACCAGGACTGGCGGGCAAAGGTACTCAGCTCCTCCGGCAGATGGGAGGCATCGTTATAAAATTCCAGGCTCAGCCGCCCCTCCGACCCCGTCAGCAGGGCCACGGCGGCATTGTCCCCATATGGGATTCTGGAGATCTCCGCCGAGGGAACGCCCAATATTTTGCAAAACAGGGAACGCATGGCCAGCCCATGACTTACCACCGCCACCGTCTGATCGGGATAGGAGGCCGCCATGGCCAGCAGCGACCGCTCCAGCCGAAGGGGAACCTGGCTGTAATCCTCGCTGCCGGGAACGCTCCACCTGGCCGGGTCTGTGGCAAACAGGGTCATCTGCTCCGAATAATCCCGCTCCAGCACGCCCCAGGGTTCGTCCTCCCACACGCCCATGCCCACCTCCCGCAGCGCGGGGCTGGTGTGCAGGGTAAGCTGCGGGTGATATTTTGTGATGGCGCTGGCCGTGGAAACGGCCCGGTTCAGGTCGCTGGACCACAAGACGTCGATCGGCACGTCCCGGAATCGCTCCGCCAGCGCCCCGATCTGCTTCCGGCCCATTTGCGTAACGTTCGCGTCATACTGTCCCTGGGCCCGGCGATAGAGATTGCCCTCGGCCTCCGCATGGCGAATCAAATATATCCTGGTCATCTTGTCCCTTTCTGCGTTTTCATGTATAATATAACATACTGCCCTATGGTTTTTAAAACGCGGCGGCGCCGCGCACGTCTATTCCGCATATATTGTATATCAAACCCGCAACTTTCTCAAGAGGGAGCGTTGGATGAAAGAACCTTTGCACAAAAATAAAATCGCCCGGCAGGGTGTAGTCATATCCGGGGCCTACGGCCTGGAAAATGCCGGGGACGACGACACTCTTCGGGGCATATTGGAGGCCCTGCGCCGCATCGACGAGAGCCTTTCCGTCACTGTTATCGCCCACCGGCCCAAGCGGACGGCCCGCCGATTTCAGGTGACGGCCAGGGGGCTGTGGAACATCCCCGGCTGGCTGCTGGCCATGAACCGAGCCAGCCTGTTCATCAGCGGCGGGGGAAGCCTTTTGCAGGACGTTACCAGTCGCCGAAGCCTGTGGTTTTATCTTTTCGCCATCCGCATGGCAAAAAGAACGGGCTGCGCCGTGGAGCTTTACGGCTGCGGTGTCGGCCCCATACAGGGGGAGAAGGCCCGTCAGAAAACCGTGGAATGTCTGAATCAATATGCGGACGTGATCTCCGTTCGGGATCAGGCCAGCCTGGACACCCTGACCGTCTGGGGTGTGACAAAGCCCCGGTTGCTTCTGGGAGCGGATCCGGCCCTGTATCTCACCCCCAGAATCGGGAACCGAAAGCAGCAGATCGGCTTCGCCCTTCGCCCCTGGCCGGGTTTTTGGATACACGTCCCGGATTTCGCCCAGGCCGCACGGTATGCCTGGCGGCGGTATAATCTGGCCCCGGTGTTTTATATCTTCGCCCCGGAGGATAAGACCGCCGTCCAGTCCGTCCTGGCGGAGCTGGAGGACGTACCCTACGGCATATGCCAGGCCGGTATGCGCTTTGAGCGGATGAACGTCATGGTGTCCATCCGTCTCCACGGCCTGATCTTCGCCCTCCGGGCCGGAATCCCCTCCGCCGGGGTCAGCTATGACCCCAAGGTGGACTCCTTCTGCCGGGAGGCGGGCCTTCCTTTTCTGTCCCTGGAGGACGTCACGGGAGAAGCCCTGTGCGACCTGATCGACCAGGCCCTGGATCTGGACGGCGAGACCCTGTCCCGCTCCCTGTCTCAGCTAAGAGAGCGGGAGCGCACTAACAGCCGCACCGCCGCCCAGCTCCTGGCGGGAGAAGATCCGTAATGAAAAAACAGCTATGCTCCCCGCGTCCTTGACGCAGGGGCATAGCTGTTTTTATACAAAATACAGGGCTGATAGATTTTTATGCAAATCCTCCGCAAAAATTTCATTCTTTACGGAGATGCCATTGCCCCGCCGGGGCTAGCTTCTGTCAGTCGATGCCGCCGAAGCCTCCGGGAGGCTCTTCGCCCGGCTCAAGGTCGGCAGGGATTTCGGGGGCGTCGTCGGGGGCCTCCTCGGCGGTCTCAGCAGAAGTTTCGCCGCTGGCCTCGTCGGAAGCGGTCTCAGCGCCGTCGCTGAAATCGTGAGCCTCGGTGTACTCGTTGCCGTCCTCATCGGTGGGGATGTAGCTGGCGTCGATATACTCGGCGGCAATAGCCTCCGGGTCGAAGCTGTAAGCGGTCTCGGTGCCGATGTTCGCCACGTTCTCCTGGGCGGAGAGATCCTCCTCGGAGTAGGTGCCGGTCACGGTCAGGGTCAGAGCGGAGTCGCCCTGGACATACACAGTGCCGTCCGCAGCAGCGATGGTAACGGTGGCGCCGTCCTCATCCACGATGACGCTGCCGCCGGTGTACAGGTTCTGCACGGTGGAGTCAGCGGTCAGGATGATGGTGGAGGTGGCATCCAGATACACGGAGCAGCCGCGGTCGCCGTTGTCCTCACGCTGAACAAAGGCGGTGACAGCCACGGAGCCGTCGGTGAAGTAGCAGTCCAGATAGCTCCACGTGTCGAAGATGATGTCGCCCTCGATGTCCTGGTCGATGCAGTACAGCACGCACTCAGAGCCGTTGGCCCCGGCGGTGCCCCAGCCGCGCTGGTTGGTGTTGCAGGCGCACAGCAGGAAGGCGTAATAGGTCTCAGGATAAATCATTTCCACATCATACAGACTGATGTAGCAATAGGTGTTGGTGGTGTAGAACATCTTGTAGTTTTCAAGGTTCTCGGAGTTCACAGCCTTCAGAACGCCGCCCACCATGGTGAAGTAGGAGGTTCCCTCCTCGGAGTCGCCGGACATGGACTGATAAATCATAACGTTGGAGGCCTCGTCGTCGTCAGAGGCGGTGTAGTTGCCCTCCAGGTAGCAGTTATAGACCTTGCCGGGGTTGCGGCCCTCAAAGCAGAAGGACTGGGCGTTCTTGGCGATAAGGGTGGCGTTGGAGACGGTGATGTCCGCCACGCAGTACACGGCGGGAGAGCCGGTGCCAAGGGAGCCGTTGGAGATATAGGTGCCGCCGTCAATGAGCATCAGCCCGCCGCCCCGGTCGGAGCGGATGGCGGCGGAGGAGCCGCCCTCGGTGGTGACGTAAAGGTCGGAGGCGTACATGGTGCCGCCGCCGGCCACCATGATGCCGCCGGAGGCAGAGCCGTCGGTGTCAACGACGGAGTCGGAGATGGTGATGACAGAGTCGCCATAGGCGAAAACGCCGTTGGCGCCGGTGGCGTTGGTGTAAACGCTGGAGCCGGTGATGGTCAGGTCTGCATCCTCATAGGTGTGGACGCCGGAGTTGGTGCCATAGAAGGAGGCGTCGTCGCCGGACAGGTCGCCGGCAGACTTTACGATGGTGCTGTCCTCGATGACGGCCACCACGCCCTCACCGGCGCGGACGCCGGCCTCGTTGTCCCCGGTGGACTCGGCAAACTCAACGCCGGAGTAGGTCTCGCTCTCCAGATCCGTGGCCGCGCCGCCCTCCGTATAGGAGCTGGAGCCGCCGCCGGGCATACCGCCCCCGCTGGCCTCGCCGCTGGCAAACGCGCCCACGCTCAGGGCCAGCACCATGGCCAGCACCATAAGGGTGGAGAGAATACGTTTCCAAGTGTGTTTCATAGTTCCTTCCTTTCCGCACAGCTTCCAGCAATGGCCGAACATCAATTTTTTGCCCGGCCCTTTTACCTGCTGACAAACGTGCTATGGACAATTATAATATAAACATTCGTTAAAGTCCACAACAATTTTAATTTTTTCATGCGCAAATTGCAAGTGCAAGTTGGACACTCGGTAGAATGAATTTATGAACCTT
>JAJQCH010000051.1 GCA_021202795.1 Oscillospiraceae bacterium | reverse complement strand
AAGGTTCATAAATTCATTCTACCGAGTGTCCAACTTGCACTTGCAATTTGCGTTAAATAATTGTTTAACAGGTTTAAACATAATATGACATAATTTTCCGAATCTGTCAACCATTTATGTAAAGGAAATGTAAAATAATAACAAAATCGAATGAACATAAATAATTTGTAATCAATATTCAGGGAACGATATAAACGATGCGGAGAAGAATAACTCCACAAACAACGCGCACAGCGGACGCTTCTGTCCGCCGTGCGCGTCGTTTTTTGTATATAGTTCACACTTTGTTCACACATTGTCCGTCTTTTGATATATAATACAAATTATAAATAACTTAATAGTATATATCTATTAATTTGCGCCTGCACCCTAATAGGCGGCTCTGTCAAGCCGCTCCATATAATCCAGCACGGGCTGGAGGATGGCCGCCACCGCGCCCTCCTGGGTGAAGGGGGTCAGGCCGCAGTCCTCCACCACGGTGAGATAGCCGTCCCCATAGGCTCCCTCGTTCAGGATGGCCATATACACGTCCACCCCGGACTGAAAGTCCTCCTGGGCGAGCTGCCAGATTTGCAGCGCGGCCAGGGAAGAGGCGGCGTAGCTGATATAATACAGGGGACTTTCATAGTTGTGGGAGACGTACATCCAATAGTAGTCCACATCCCGCAGCTCGTATACGCCGTATTCCTCGCAGATGGAACAGAACAGCCTGTTAATCTCATCCAGGGTCATATCTGGGTTTGCATAGACCTGGCGCTGGAACTCATCGTAAATGCATCCCTCGATGACGCACAGAAGCTGATTGCCCAGCTCGATGAACGTGGCGGCCTCCGCCCCGGAGGTGTAGATTTCATCGTAAAAGGCGGTGAACAGCACTTCCAGGCCGTTGGAGTGTATCTCAAACAGGTCATAGCTGCCGATGTCCGCCAGATAGTCGTAATCCTGGTTCAGCCAGGCGTCTGCGAAGTGACCAAATTCATGGGTCATGGTTCCCAGGTCGTAGCAGTCCCCGTCCAGCGTGGCGAAGACGAAGGGACTGTTATAAAGGCTGATAGTGGTGGTGAAGGCCCCGTAGACCCGTTTTGAATCGGTTCCTGTGTCGTACAGGCCGTACTCCGTCATATACGCCAGCGCCTGCGCCAGAGAATCGTCGATCTGACCCATATACCGGGCCATCGCGTCCAGCAGCGCCTCTGTGTCCATCACGGGCGTGACGCTGTCGTATTCATACCACAGGTCAGAGTAATACAGTCCCCGGTATATGTCGTAAAACTCCTGGGCCACAGGCTTCACCGCATCGCACAGGGCCTGGGCCTCCTCCGTGGTGTAATCCCGGCCATAGCCCAGCTCATAGATATAATCGGCATAGCTGTCATATCCGGCCAGCTCCGCCTGTTCCGCCCGGTTCTGCACCAGCTCCACATACAGGGGGCCGACCAGATCGTTCATGGCCTCCATCAGGCCATAATAGACCTCCACATAGCCCTCGTAGTCCGTGTAGTAAAGGCTGTCGCCCCGGTATCCGTCCAGCATATCCCATGTCCAGGTCTCTCCCAAATAGGAATAGGTGACGTCCGACTCACGGTTCATCAGCTCGTAATACTGGTTGATCAGCTCCGCCTCCTGGGTGTAAAGCTCCGCCTCCCGGTCGGTCATGTCCTCATAGGAAGCGAACATGGCGGCGGCGCTGTCGCCCACATAGGCGGCAAAAGCCTCCCCGCAAGGGCTTTCCAGCACCTGCCGACCGGCGATGCACAGCGCATCGTCCATCTCCGCCAGCAGGCTGTCGCAATAGACGCTCTCCTCCGACCAGTATTCGTCCGTCACGTCTGCGCAGTATTGGATATAGGCCAGGGTCTCCATGGTGTCCGCCGTGAGATAGGCGGCGTATACGCTGTCATACAGGGCCAGCACACCGTCGCTGTCGCCTGTCTCCGCCAGGGCGGTCATCTGGTCAATGTCCTCATAAAAGGCCGTGGGGTCGTAGTGGACATACTCCATATCCGCATAGGCGGTACCCGACGCAAGCTCTGTCTCCAGGGCTTCGGCCTCCACAGATTCGGCGTTTTGGGCTTCATCAGCTTCTGCGGCATCATCAGCCTCCTCCGTCTCCTCGACAACGGAAGCGGACATGACCGCCGTGTTGCCATATTTCAGGAACGACCCATAGCCGGTAAAATTCAAAGCCATCAGCAGCGCCAGAATCAGACTGATAATCACACGCATGAAAACACCTCGCAGAAAAAAATACCGGGGATTTTGACAAGACAATCATAGCATAACCAGTTGAAAAAGGAAATACGTTTTGATATAATTTGAACTATGAACACAAAACCTGATAAACAGAATATCATCAGCTTTTCCCTGATGGGGCCGGAGAGCGGCGCACCATGCCTGGTGGATTCCAACGACGGGCGGATAACCAGGATACGTCCGTATTTTTACGACAAGGAATATACGGATAAATACTGCAATCCCTGGAAAATTGAGGCCAAAGGCTCCACCTTCCAGGCCCCGGATCGGGTGACGATAACGCCCTTCGGCCTGGGCTATAAAAGCCGGGTCTATTCGCCGAACCGTATTCTCTACCCCATGAAGCGGGTGGACTGGGATCCCCATGGGGAGCGTCACCCGGAGAACCGGGGAAAGTCCAAATACGTCCGCATAAGCTGGGACGAGGCCACCCAAATCGTGGCCGACGAGCTGAAGCGGATGAAAGAGACCTACGGCCCGGAGGCGGTGCTGTGTGAGGCGGATATGCATGGGGAGGGGAAAAACGTCTCCCCGGCCCACGGCTGCCCCAACCGGCTGCTGTCCCTGATGGGAGGGTATACCCTGCAAATGCGGAACCCGGATTCCTGGGAGGGCTGGTTCTGGGGGGCGAAATACGTCTGGGGCTGCGAGCCGGTGGGGGAGATGGCCCCCCAGGCAAACCTGTTCCCGGACATAGCGAAGCACTCTACTATGCTGCTGTTCTGGGGCTGCGACCCGGAGACGACCCCTCTTGGTGTGGTCAGTCATATGCCCAGCCGCCTGTGCTACTGGCTGAGCGACCTGGGCCTGAGCCAGATTTATATCTGCCCCGATCTGAATTACGGCGCGGCTGTCCACGGGGATAAATGGATTCCCATTCTCCCCAATACGGACGCGGCCCTTCAGCTTGCCATCGCCTACGTCTGGCTGACGGAGGATTTATACGACAAGGACTATATTGCCAGCCACTCCTATGGTTTCGATAAGTTTGAGGATTACGTTCTGGGCCGTGAGGACGGGGAGCCGAAAACCCCCGCCTGGGCCTCGGAAAAGTGCGGCGTGAAGGAGTGGACGATTAAGGCCCTGGCCCGGAAGTGGGCCAGGGAGACGGTATCCATCCTCCACGGCAACGGCGGCCCCATGATTCGCGGCCCCTACGCCACGGAGCCTGCCCGGCTGGAGGTCATGCTCCTGGGGATGCAGGGCCTGGGCCGCCCTGGCGTCCACCAGGCGAAGGTGCTGGAATGGAGTCTGTGGAACCGGGATTATCCCGTGCCGTTCCAAGGGCAGTTCGTCCCCAAAATCACCCAGATCGCCGACCCCCTCCGTCCTGTGGACGGGGACGTCGACCCGAAGGTTAATATGAACCGCTACTGCCTCACGGAGGAGCAGAAAAAGCGCGCCCCGGAGCTTATAAAGCTGTTCACCCAGCTTCCCGCGCCGAAGCAGTTTATTCCCCGTGTGCTGATTCACGAGGCCATCCTGAACGGCCACGCGGAATGGCGGGGGCTGCAATGCTTCTCCTCCAGCCAGCAGCCGGATAAAAACAACTTCCGTAAGCCCACCCAGCAGTACCAGTTTGAGGAAATGCAGTATCCCCGGCCCGGCCTGAGCCAGATCCACATGATTTGGACGGACGCCCCCTGTCAGGTGACGTGCTGGAACGACGGGAACAAGTCGGCGGACGCCTTCCGCCATCCATCTATTGAAACAATCGTGGCCCAGCATCCCTGGCTGGAAAACGACTGCTATTTTGCGGACATCATCTTCCCCGTGTGTACCAAGCATGAGCTGGAGGATATTGGAAACGATATGTCCTCCGGCAACTTCACCTCCATCTATCTGGAGCATAAGTGCATCGAGCCGAGAGGGGAGAGCGTGTCGGACTTCGACGTATGCGCCCGCGTGGCGGAAAAGCTGGGGCCGGAGTATTACGACGCCTATACGGATAATATGTCCGATGAGGATCGGGTGCGCTTTTTCTATAAGGCCACCGGCTGCGAGGACTATATGAGCTGGGAGGAATTCCAGCAGCGGAAGATTTTTGTCGTCCCCTGCAAGACCCAGGAGGAGCTGGACGCCATCCCCGCCGGGCTTCTGAAATTCTATGAAGACCCGGATAATAACCCCCTGACTACCCCCACCGGCAAGCTGGAATACAGCGCCACCCTGCTGGAGGAAAAGCTCCCGGACGACCAGGAACGTCCCCCGGTACCCCATTGGGTGGAATCCGGGGTGTTCCATGACGAGCGGGTCAGCTCGACCAGAGCGCAGCGTTATCCCCTGCTGTGTATGTCGAACCATGGCCGCTGGCGTATGCACGCCCAGTGCGACGACATCGTCTGGAACCGGGAGGTTCCCACCATGAAGGTGCGGGGCTTTGACGGCTATCAGTACGAGCCGGTCTGGCTTCACCCGTCGGAGGCGGAAAAGCGGGGGATCAAGCATGGGGACGTGGTGAAGGTGTTCAACGAGCGGGGCATCGTCCTCTGCGGGGCCTATGTGACGGAACGCCTCATCCCTGGAGCCTGCTCCGTAGATCACGGGGCGCGGCTCGACCCAATCATTCCCGGCTGGCTTGACCGGGGCGGAGCCATAAACACCATCACCCCGGAGAATACCACCAGCAAAAACGCCACCGGCATGGCCGTTTCCGGCTTTCTGGTGGAGGTCGAAAAGGTGTCGGACGAGGAATGGGCCGCCTGGCGGCGGGATTACCCGGAGGCCTTTGCCCGGAAAGTAGACCCGGACGCAGGCGTGTGCCTGGCCGGATGGATGATAGACCCGGAGGAGGCGTAAGCCCCAAAGGACGGAGAGAGTATGAGCAAGATATTTGTGGTGGACATTGCCCGGTGTTCCGGGTGCTATAACTGCCAGCTCGCCTGCAAGGACGAACACGCGGAAAACGACTGGTTGCCCTATGCGGCGGCCCAGCCCCTGACGGGGCAGTTCTGGTGCCGGGTGGAGGATCATGTCCACGGCACCATTCCCAAGGTGAAGATACATTACGAATCCCAGCTCTGCCGCCACTGCGAGAACGCGGCCTGCATGAACGCCTGCCCTGCCGGGGCCATATACCGGCGGGAGGCGGAGGGCTTCGTGTTGATTGATCCGGCGAAATGCACCGGCTGCCGGGCCTGCGTCACCGCCTGTCCCCATGGGATGGTATATTTTAATGAGCAGAAGAATATCGCCCAGAAATGCACCGGCTGCGCCCATCTGCTGGACGGGGGCTATACCCAGCCCCGCTGTGTGGAGGCCTGTCCCACGGACGCCCTGCGTATTGTGGACGCCGAGCCGGTAAACGGGGAGCGGGTGGTGTATAAAAACCGGCCCGGACGGTTTATCGGCGGCCTGGTCTATGACCCGGTGAAGAAGGAGGTTATCATTGGCGCGGAATGTGCCCTGTCCGATGGCCGCATTACCCTGACTGACGATTTTGGGGACTTCTGGTTCCACAACCTCCCGGAGGGCCGCTACGACCTGACCATCCAGGCCGAGGGCTATGCTGCCAAAATCTTCCAGGCAATTTCCACTGAAGGTCAGGACGTGAACCTGGGAGATATAGCGCTGGACAGGCTTTAAAGCACGAATCAAGAAAAAGACTGCAAAATAAAAAGACCGCCTCCGGCAGAGCGTGCAGCACCTGCCTGAGACGGTTTTATTATAGATCGGCCTCAGTTCTGGCCGGTTTGAAACTGCTCCTGCACAACGTCCAGAAACAGCTTGGCGGCGGGGTTTAGCATGGCCTTGTGCCAGGCCACCACATAGGTTCGCACGGCGTCATCGCCGGGGATGGGGATGAAGCGGACGTTTTCCGCATAAAATACCCGGCTGATGCCCTCCGGGATGATGGACACGCCCATACCGGCGCCCACGGAAAGAACCACGGCCTCCGCCCGGTCATAGGTACACACCACATTGGGCCGATAGCCCCTGGCGGCGCAGACCTCCATGATTTGTCGGTGCAGACCGGGACTGTCCGTTTCGGAGACGGTGATGAACCGTTCGTTTTGCAGTCTGGAGAAATCCAGCTCCATATTGGCCAGGGGGTGTCCTGCGGGAATAGCCACGCACAGCCGGTCAGTGTGGGACTGAAGCGTTTCAAAGCTGTCCCCGGCGGGAACCATTTCCCGCACGGCGAAGTGGAAGTCATATTTTTTCTCGGTCATGGCGGCCATTTGCCCCCGACCAGAGGTAAAGGATATATCCGTGAGAATGTTTGGATACCGGGAGGAGAACACAGTCAGGCACTGGGACAGCACGGCGCTGCAGGTGGTCAGCGCGGAGATGGACAGACTGCCGGAATCTCCCAACTCCATCTGGCGGATGCGCAGGGCGGTCTTTTCCGCAATGTCCACGATCTCGATGGCTCGCGGCAGAAGCTCCCGCCCGGCGTCCGTCATGGACACCGCCTTTCGGGAACGGAGAAACAACGGCGCGCCGAGCTGCTTTTCCAGCTCTACAACGCTGTGGCTGATGGATGGCTGGGTGATGCCGCACCGCCGGGCCGCCTCGGAAAAATTCAGCGTCTGCGCCACGGCGATGAAATATTTAAGCTGATTGATGTCCATAGGAAAACGCCTCCTCCTGCTTACCTCTCTATTTTATGGAAAAATGCTGAAATGTCAAGATAAGGCTGTATATTATCGTTTCGCGGCCAAAATTTTTGCAATAATTTGCAAAAATTCTTGTTTTTTTCTTGATTTTATCGAAGTAACACTTTATAATGGTAACACGCTAATGAGTAATAGTAGCGTGGAGACTGTGCGGGGGCTTGTTTACCCGGAGGTTCCGCCCTCTCCAAATTTATTTTTACAGAAGGGAAAAGCAGTATGAAAAAAAGAAGTTCTTTGTGCAAGCTCCTTTGCGCGGTGCTGGCGATTGCGCTGATGCTGTCCGGCACGGCGGCCTTTGCGGCCAGTGAAGAGGCCAGCGGTGAAGCCAGCAGCGAGACCGCGCTGGAGGTTCCCGGCACGCCGGAGGTCGTCCCGGAGGGTCTGGAGATCGATTGGACGGTTCGGTATACCTATGCGGAGCTGGAGGATCAAATCGAGGCTCTGGCGGAGGCTTACCCGGAAATTTCCACCCTGTATTCCATTGGCACCTCCTGGCAGGAGCGGGATCTGTGGTGCCTGGAGATCACCAATCAGGAAATTTCTGACGAGGACAAGACCGGCATTGCTGTTATTGGTCCTATCCACGGCGGCGAGCGGGAGGCTGCATCCTGCGCCATGTACTTTGCCTGGTGGATGCTTCTGAACTCCGACACGGAATATGTGCAAAACCTGCTGGACAACTACATCATCTATGTCATCCCCAGCATTAACCCGGATGGCTATGAGCAGTCCTTTGTTATCAACACCCGCCAGAACCTGCGGCCCCGCGACCTGAACGGCGACGGCGTGGTGTTCAGCGACCCCTATAACGACATCGACGGCGACGGCTTTATCGCCACCCTTTACAGCGGCACTGCCGATATGGAGCCGGAAAGCCCCTACAATCTCCCGGAGGGCATGGTTGAGTTTGGCACCGAAAGCTCCGACTGGGATGGCAACGGCATCCTGGGCGACGACCCCCGCAACAGCGGCATCGACCTGAACCGCACCTTTGACTATCAGTGGGGCCGCTACGACATCGAGACCGATGTGTTGGACGACGTCTCCCTGGTTGGCTCCGTGACCACCACCAACGGCACCGGCCCGGCAACAGAGCCGGAAGTGCAGGCGGTTCAGCAGTTCCTGCAGACCCATGAGATTAATGCTCTGACCGCCCTTCATACCGGCGAGCAGTCCGTTCTCTATCCCTGGTGCTATCGCGCCTATGACGAGACCAATGAAGACGACGCGGAGATCCCCTTCATGGCGGAAACTGCGGCGGCGATGGCCGCAGCGGCTTCGGAGGGTACAGGCCGCGACTATTACAGCTCTGCCTCCTATGACGACTATCCCACCACAGCGGAGCTGATCGATTATGCCTATGGCAAGTTCAACATCCATGCCTATACCATCGAGGTCTATTGCAGCGGCACCGGCGATTATAGCTGGGGCGACACACTGCCGGAGGCCACTTGGGTGTTCTATACCCAGGAGGAGCTGGCCGAGATGGGCGTGGACGTGGAGAACCTCCACAACGCCGACGGCGTGACCCTGGCGGAGGACGAGGGCCTGTGGTTCTATACCAGCAGCCGGAACCAGACGGTCAACACGGCGGCTGAGGATCAGGACGTCATGGTGGAAGGCATCCGCGACGCGATTCTGGTGATGATAGAGAGCGAACCCAGCGGCGCCGGCTATCAGCTCCCGGATTATATGCAGTAATATATTCACACTCCCTGTGAACGGGAGCCTGCCGTAAAAAAGCTAATACCAGCAGCGCCCAATGTGATTAACCGTCGCATTGGGCGCTTTGCTGTGCCTGCACAGAATGAACGACGCCGGTGGACTATTACACGGCGGAGGTGAAAAAAACCGATCAGCAGCCGAAGCTGCTGACCGGGTGTATTTTTCGTTGCCCCTCAGGCGCTCAGCCGCCAAGGTAGGCCTTTTTTATCTCGTCGCTCTGGGCAAGCTCTGCGCCGGTGCCGGAGACCGCTATGGTGCCGGATTCCAGAACATAGGCCCGATCAGCGATTTGCAGGGCCATTTCCGCGTTCTGCTCCACCAGAAGAATGGTGGTGCCGGCTTTATGGAAATCCTTGATGATGTCGAATATCTGCTCCACTAGGATGGGGGCCAAGCCCATGGAAGGCTCGTCCAGCATCAGAAGCTTTGGATGGCTCATCATGGCGCGGCCCATGGCCAGCATTTGCTGCTCGCCGCCGGACAGGGTGCCGGCGATCTGGTCTTTTCGCTCCAGCAGGCGGGGAAAGTGCTGGAACACGTTGTCGAAGTCCTCCTGAGGAATCTTTTTGCTGATGTAAGCCCCCATCTCCAGATTTTCCATAACGGTCATCTGCAAGAAAATGCGGCGGCCCTCCGGCACATGAGCCAGGCCCTTGGCGGTCAGCTTATAGCAGTCGGTGTGGGTGATGTCCTCGTCCAGGAAGGTGATCTTGCCGGACTTGGGGTGCATCATGCCGGAAACCGTCTTCAGCGTGGTGGATTTGCCCGCGCCGTTCGCGCCGATAAGAGCCACGATTTCCCCCTCATTGACCTCAAAGGAAATGCCCTTCAGGGCGTTGATATTGCCGTAAAATACGTTTATATTCTCGACTTTCAGCACGTTATTTCGCCCCTCTCTTGCCAAGATATGCCTCAATGACTACCGGGTTGTTTTTGATCTCATCCGGCACGCCCTTGGCAATGATCTTGCCGTAGTTCAGCACGCAGATGCCCTCGCAGATGCCCATAACCAGATTCATATCATGCTCGATGAGCAGCACAGCGATTTGGAACATATCCCGGATCTTGCGGATATTCGCCATCAGCTCCTCCGTTTCGGAGGGGTTCATGCCGGCGGCAGGCTCATCCAGCAGCAGCAGGCTGGGGTTCGTGGCCAGAGCGCGGAGGATCTCCAGCCGGCGTTGTGCGCCGTAGGGGAGAGCGCCGGCCTTTACGTCAGCGACGTCCTCCATGCCGAAGATACTTAAAAGCTCCATGGCCCGCTCACGGGCGACCCGTTCCGCCTTCCAGTAGCTTGGCAGACGCAGGATGCTGGCGACCACATTGTAGCTCATTTCATTGCTCAGGCCCACCAGAACGTTGTTGATAACGGTCATGTCCTTGAACAGACGGATGTTCTGGAAGGTACGGGCAATGCCGCGCTTGCAGACCTGGTTGGTCTTGAGGCCGCGGGTCTCCTTGCCGTCCAGCAGGATGGTGCCGCGGGTGGGGGTATAGACGTTTGTCAGCAGGTTGAACACCGTGGACTTGCCCGCTCCGTTGGGGCCGATGAGACCAGCGATCTCCGTGCGGCCAATGGTCAGGTTAAAATCGTCCACCGCCACCAGGCCACCGAAGTCGATGCCCAGGTGATGACATTCCAAAATAGGGGATTTATCGATGTCCCGCGGGGGAATGAAAGCGTTGGAGGGGACGGGGGTCAGCTTGGGCTGCTCATTCATTTTTCGTACCTCCCGCTTTTTTCTTTCGTCTGAATAGTCTGCCGTTCATAATGTTTTCAATGATGCCGGTGAAGGAGAAGTCATACTGCCCCATCAGGCCGGAGGGCTTGAAAATCATCACGATAATCAGCAGCAGGGAATAAATCACCATGCGGTACTCGCTCAGGCTCTGCATGACTAGAGGCAGGGCGGTCAGTACGGTTGCCGCCACGGCGGAGCCGAGCATACTGCCCATGCCGCCCAGTACCACCATGACCAGAATGTTGATGGAGGCCATAAAGTCGAAGCTCTTGGGGAACAGGCTGCCCTGATACCCGGCGTAAAGCGCCCCGGCCACACCGGCGAAGAAGGCGGACACCGCAAAAGTGAAGACCTTATAGTAGGTCAGATTGATGCCGCAGGCGTCGGCGGCGATCTCGTTATCCCGGATGGAGAGAATGGCCCGTCCATGCCGGGAGTGCATGATGGTGTGTATCACATAGCAGGTGACGGCTACTGCGGCGAACACCACGAAAAATCCGGAGTATTTGGGGATATTCAGCAGGCCGGGCGTGCCGCCGGTAATGTTGGGAAGATTGATGATGCAGATGCGGATGATCTCACTGAAGCCCAGGGTAATGATAGCCAGATAGTCGCCCTTTAAGCGCAGGGCCGGAATACCGATGATAACGCCGAAGAGCGCGGCGACAAGGCCCGCTACAATAAGGCCCAGCAGAATGGTCAGAAAGCTCGGCATGACGTTCTGCGTGGCCTTCCAGAACAAGGCCCCGGCGTAAGCACCCACAGCCATAAACCCGGAGTGGCCCAGAGGGAGCTGCCCTAGATAGCCCACCACCATGTTCAGGCTGACGGCCAGAATGATATAAATGCCGATCTGCTGAATAATGGCGGTCGTGGCCCGGTTGAAGGCTCCGGCGTTCATCAGTGCCGTGCCGCCCGCCAGAATTGCCACCGTAAGGACCGTGTTGATAAGGTATTTTGCCGGTGTCGGGATTGTGCGTTCGTGTTTCATGATTGCGCCTCCCTTAAACCTTCTCATTCATGGAGCGGCCCATAAAGCCGGTGGGCTTCACAAGCAGAACCACGATAAGAACCAGATAAACTACCGCGTCTGTCCAACTGGAAAGTCCCACGGCGTTCACGATGACCTCCGCCATGCCGATGGCAAAGCCGCCCAGCATAGCGCCGGGAATGGAACCGATGCCGCCCAGAACGGCGGCCACGAATGCCTTAATGCCCAGCAGATAGCCGGTGGTGGGCTTCACCTGGGGAACAGAGCAGCAATAGAGAATTGCGCCGATACCGGCCAGTGCTGCGCCAATGGCGAAGGTATAGTTGATGGTGCGGTTGACGTTGATGCCCATAAGCTGCGCCGCACCCGTATCCTCAGATACGGCGCGCATGGCCTTGCCCATTTTCGTTTTTTGCACCAGTATATTCAAAACGACCATGGAGATCACAGCCACAACAATTGTCACGATGGTGGTCAGGGAGACAGTCACACCGCCCACGGAAAAGTTGACGTTTGCGATGATCTTGGAGCTGGGGAAGCTCCTGGGATCTGCGCCCCAGATGAGCTGGGCCAGATTCTCCAGAAGATAGGAGACGCCTATGGCCGTGATAAGCAGGCTCAGGCGAGGAGCAGAGCGCAGGGGCTTGTAGGCGACCTTCTCAATGACACAGGCAAGAATCATGCAGCCAAGGATGGAAAGAAGGATGGCGATGACAGGGGAGACCTGCGCACCTATCAGGAGCAGCGCAATATAGCCGCCGACCATGATGATGTCGCCGTGGGCGAAGTTTAGCAGCTTGATAATGCCGTAGACCATGCTATAGCCCAGGGCAATCAGCGCATAAATGCTTCCCAGACGCAGGCCGTTGAGCAGATGCTGAAAAATGATCATGGAGTTCACCTCTGTTTCTATAAATACCAATACCGGCCGGGAGTGAAGCCCGGCCGGACATGGATGCGGTTAAATATCAGCCGCCATAGCTGCCCCAGAAGGACTCGGTGCCATCAGTAAAGGTGATGATAGCGGCGGTCTTCTGCGGGTTGTTGTACTCGTCATAGGTGACGTGGCCAGTGACATAGTCGCTGTCCGTAGCTGCCATGGCGTCGATAATGGCCTGAGAATACTCGGCAGTGCCGTATTCTACGCCGTCAGCCTCGGCAACGGCAATGGCGTCGCACAGGATCCAGGCGGCATCATAGCCCTGGGCTGCGAACATACCAGGAACCTCGCCGTACTTCTCTTCATAGTCGGCCAAGAACTGCTGTACCAGCTCAGAGGTGTCCTCTGCGGAGTAGCCGGAGCAGTAATAAGCGCCGTTGAGGAGGGTGGGATCGTCAATGGTGTCCACGGTGGAGGACCAGCCGTCCACGCCCAGATAGGTGGCGGTGATGCCGGCGCTGGCGGCCTGGGTCACGATCAGAGCCACATCGTTGTAATAGACGGGCAGGAAGATAACGTCAGGATCGGCAGCAGCGATATTGGCCAACTGGCTGGAGAAGTCAACAGAGCCGGAGGCATAGCTCTCGTCAGCAACGATCTCAATACCAAGGGCCTCGCACTCGGCTACAAAGTACTCATAAACGCCGGTGGAATAGGTGTCGCCGTTGTCATACAGGACGGCGGCGGTGGTGGCGCCCAGCTCCTCAGAAGCAAAGTCCGCCATGGTGGTACCCTGGAACGGGTCGATGAAGCAGGAGCGGAACATATTGCTGTAGACTGTGTCGGACTCCTCATCATAGGTGATGGAGACGGCGGTGGCGGAGGCGGTGATCATCGGGGTGTTGTCTGCCTGGCTCTCCACCACAACGGCGGTGCAGGGGGCGGTGGTCACGTCGCCGATGATGGCGATGGCGCCCTGGTCAAGCAGGTAGTTATAGCCGGTGATGGCCTTGGTGGTGTCGCCCTCCTCGTCATAATATACGACGCGGACAGTCTTGCCGTTGATGCCGCCGGCAGCGTTAAGCTGCTCAACATACAGGTCAACGCCGTACTGCACGGCCAGGCCGTACTGGGCAACGTTGCCGGTCTGGGGGCCAAGCCAGCCGATGACAATCTCGCCGCCGTCGGCGGTCTCTTCGGTCTCTTCAGTCTCGGCAGCCTCTTCGGTCTCAGTCTCGGTTTCGGTCTCAGTGGTGGTGGAGCTGTCAGAGCTGCTGGAGCAGCCGGCAAGCACGCCCATCATGAAAACAAAAACAAGAAGAAGAGCCATGATCTTTTTCATGCTGTTCATTGGGGTTTACCTCTTTCCATAAATTTTATTTCCTGCCGCATATTCACAGATAAGACAGGATTCCCGTCCCAACTGTGAGCGGCTGAAATACAAAAATGAATACCCAGGGCCATCCCGCACTGAAGAAGGGAGGCAAGGGGAAGTAATCGTTAATAAATTATTAAAACATTTAATATTCTAATTTATTTTATCGCAAATTGCAAGTGCAAGTTGGACACTCGGTAGAATGAATTTATGAACCT
>JAJQCH010000170.1:4801-13827 GCA_021202795.1 Oscillospiraceae bacterium | reverse complement strand
CATTCAGGCGGCAGCTTGCTGGGCTGCTCCATAGGAATTTCACCTCCCCGCCTTCCTTGTGGCCGGGCCGCGAATTACGGAAGTATCATGATCTCTGCCCTGTGTCATCGCCCCGCCGGGTGCAGTCCGGCATTTTCAGTCAGCAGAGTCGCTCCGTCGGTTCTCCGACATCCTGGCGTGCCGCTGTGCAGGCTATTCAAGGCAGTTTTGCACCTGAAGAATGTATATGAAGTTGTAATATTTTTACAGCCTTGTTGCCTTGGCTGGAAAAATCCTAGCGGCTGCTTTTCTGCGTAATCTAATTGGCCGACTTCTCATATCTTCATTATAACAGGAATCTGCGGCCTTGTAGTGGCACCAATAGGGCTACTTGGTAGCACTCATAGTGCTACTTTTGGCCCTTCCGACGCTATAGGAAGCTCTCGTTATATTGGATTATTGATAAAAGCCTCTGTAGTCCAATTATAACAAATGCCTGTCTCCCTGTCGTGATACTGTTGGTACCAATTCGATAGTACCAGTAGGACTACTTTTCAGGCATATGGCTTTTACGGCCCGCTTGTATTCCCCGCAGGTGTCCTTTCGTTTTCCATTATACCAGGGATTTGCTGTCTTGTAATGGCCCTGGCAGGGCTACTTTGGGCCTTTTTTATCGGGAAAACAGAAGAAACCGCCTACAAAGAGGCGGCTCCCACTGTTCTATATAGAAGATATAACGCGAAAAAGTTTCAGTCGAGAAAGGACGAAATTCATAAGAATTTAAAAGTTTCAGACTTACAAACCCGAAACTCTTGACTTTCCCTGGTTTTCAGATACAATAGATACAAGAGCTTTCGGAGGTGCGTCATGGCTGAACTTATCAATCGCCCTGCATATTTAGAGCAGCTCATTCAAAACAGAGACGTGGATTTGGTGAAAATCGTCACAGGAATCCGCCGCTGCGGAAAATCATCTCTGCTCGACCTGTTCCACCAATATCTATCTGACGACGGCGTCGCAGAGTCCAATATCATTCATATGAATCTGGAGTCGCTGCGTTATCGGAATCTTTCTGATTATCTTACCTTCTACGATTATGTCAGTGTGCGCATCCCCAAGACAGGCAAGACCTACTTGATTTTTGATGAGCTGCAAGCGGTAGAGCATTGGGAAAAGGCGATTGAGTCCTTTCGCCTGGACTTTAATGTAGACATTTACATCACTGGCTCCAATGCCTATCTTCTTTCCACGGAGTTTTCTACACTGCTTTCCGGCAGATATGTGGAGATCCGTATGCTGCCCCTGTCTTTTAAGGAGTTTCTGACCTTTTACGAGTTCGAACCTTCCGTCACCGTAGAGAAAAAATTTCAGTGGTACCTGCAATTCGGCGGTATGCCGATTCTGCGGGAATACAAATTCAATGAGGCGAGAAGCAACCAGGCCCTGGAAGGGATATACTCCACCGTCGTCCTACGCGACATTCTGCAACGCAACAACCAGGCCGACCAGGCTATGCTCCAGAAAATTATGTTGTTCCTCTGCTCTAACATCGGTAGCATTACTTCTCCGAACAGCATCGGCAACGTTCTGTCCCAGAAAGGGGATATTCATATCGGAAGGGGCAAAAATGTTGCCGGCAAGACGGTAGACAAGTATATCTCCCTGCTGCGCAGTGCTTTTATCTTCTACTCCGTTGGCAGATATGACGTCAAGGGCAAGCAACTGCTGAAAACGTTGGGCAAAAACTATATCGTAGATATGGGCTTTCGCAATATGCTGCTGGGGTATCGCGATGCGGATCGGGGACATATTATCGAAAACATCGTGTTTCTGGAGCTGATGCGCCGCGACTACCGTGTCTATATTGGCAAAGTCGGAGCCACTGAGGTCGATTTTGTCGCAGACAAACCGAACGACAAGCTGTATATCCAGGTAACGGAGAGTATGCAGTCGCCGGAAACCCGTGAACGTGAGTTAAGGCCGCTACGTATGATACCCGACAACTATGAAAAAATCGTATTGTCTATGGACAGGAGCTATATCAATTCCTACGATGGCATTAAATCCCTGTATCTGATCGATTGGCTGCTGTCCTGATCCGGCAGTGCTTACATATCGGATTTATTGGCGCATCACTCATATCATATATCAGTTTCCCACAGCACACATACTCGATTACGCTCATACATGGATGCCCATAGATTTGACAGTTGGGAATACATAAAACCAGTCATTGATAAAAGACGATAGTAGCTTTGGAAAAGTTTTTCCAGTCTAAGGCCTGACCACAGCGGTCGCAGTAGGACTGATACTCACGTTCCATCGTCGCCGAGCAGCGGGGGCAAACTGGAAACGACGTCACCCCGAAAGTAAGCCGAAAGCAGCGTATGGCCGAAACCGATGCGGGAATCCGATAAGAAACTGCCTCTTCCATGTCGATAACGGAGGGTTCACTCATCACTGTCACCGCTGTCCCAAAGCAGAACCATTTCAAGCAGAAGTTCTGCAAAACGCCGACGTTGATTCGGAGACAATTTGTACAGCAGCTTGAGATCATCCAGTACTTTTAGCAGAACATCAAACTGCTTATCAGACAAAGCGCCGGAAACCAGGATGGATACGTCCACCCCCAGTTTTCGCGCCAGGTGTTCGATGGTGGTGGCATTGGGATTGCCGCTGCCAGAAAGATAATTCTGTAAGGCAGAACGGGATATCTCCAATTCCTCTGAAAACTCGGCAATAGATATACCACGCGATTCTTTCAATGTACGAATAACAGTCGCTATATTTTTCTGAATATCCACAAAACTCCCCCCTTTTCACATTATAAGGGATAATTTTGCGATAGGGGAGGCCATTAAGGACGTTTGACATACCATTATTTTGGTATGGTTTTTGTAAGGTTTTGTTCTGATCAACCGTATCGTGTACGCTAATCGATAAGCAAATCGCTCCCATCGACCGAGCCATTCTGGAAAAACATCACGAAGTATATCGGAAGATACGTGCTCTTTCCCTTGTATTTGATCTCCCGTTCATTTGACAGAACGAACGCCTTTTGGATATGATAATCCTCGTTGCTCACAAAGGTATTCAAGGCGCTGTGAACCGTGTAGTCCTTGCCGGACTTGACTTCGATAGGGACGGCTGACAGGCTGGCGAAATCATCGATCAGGTAATCCACCTCGCCCTTACTGCGGTTATCATAGTAAAACAGCTTATGTCCATGGGCGATCAGCTCGCTGGCTACCACCGTTTCATAGACGGAGCCGAGATTAATGGAACGCTTATCATCCAGGATAGCACGGATGTTGCTGCCATAGAGGATGCCGGACAGGATGCCCACATCGTTCAGATACAGCTTCAACAGATTCTTCCCTTCCGACTCCGATAGCGGAAACTGCGGGTTGGAGATTGCCTGAACATTCAGCGCAATACCCGCGCTGATGAGGTACTCAAATTCGTCCTCATAGTCGGCGAAGGTCTTTCCGCGCTTGTCCTCAATACGCTGCGCTATCACACGTTTTTTCTTGTTCTCCATGTTGGAGGGAATAAGATCATAGATGCGGCGGATTTTCAGCTTACGCTGTTCATCGTACTTTGAGGCGTCGGCAGCGTAGTAGTCATGGATTTCAGTTTGAATTTCACGCACCCGCTGAATGTTGCGGGTTTCCAGATAAGCATTGACAGCCTCCGGCAGACCGCCCACCAGCAGGAATTTGCGAAACAAATCCATCATCTTGTTGTGCAGATTCTCATCCAGAGGCTCTCGCCTTTCAAACTTGGTGCGCAGCGCAGAGACGACCGCCTCATTCATCCCGTTGGCATATAGGAACTCTTCAAAGTCCAGCGGGAACATACGCACCTTGCGGATGCTGCCCATAGGGATGGAGGTAGTCTGCGACAGCGTCACGCCAAGCAAGGAACCACTGGCTATATAGGTAAATCTGTTGTCCTGTGCCAGGAACTTCAGAAGCGTCAACAGGTGGGGATAGGCCTGAATCTCATCGATAAAAATCAACGTATTCTCCCGATCCTTCATTTTGTCGCCGGAAAGCATACTCAACTGCAGATAGAAATCCTCTACCGTTCTGGTGCTACTAAAGAGCCGGTCGCCAAGAAAGTCCTCCACCATATCGACCTCTATGAAATTCTCAAACAGCTTCCTTCCCACATGACGAATAATATAGGTCTTGCCCACCTGACGCGCTCCGTCGATGAGCAGGATCTTCTTTGAATCTGAGCGCAAATGTTCCTCAATCAAGCTTTCAATTTTACGGTACAGCATGGCAGCCGCTCCTTTTGATGACTTTTCAAATATATTATACGCCCATTTATATGACATTTCAATTAAATTTTAGACTTTAATTGATGACTTTTCAAAAACCTGTTCTAATCCGCCTCACGCCATAACATTGGCGTTGACTCCAGTCAGGATGCTTCCGTCCTTATCACTCCCAACCTCACAAGCACCGGGTAAAGATACGATGCCCCAAACACGCCGAGCTTCTTCGGGCCGCTTACCTTTCCATCCATTTCAACCGCCTTCCGATACGCCATCTCTACAGAGCTTTTGGTTATGCTCTTTTCTTTTCTATCCACAAACATCTCGCCACCGCGTACTTCATACCTGAATTTCAGGTTTTTTGCTGTGTAAAACGGATAACCTTCGAAGAGTATGATAGCAGACCAAAGGTTTTCCCCTCCCGGCTCTGTACTCAGTCTTTCGCAGGCCGCCTTCCGTTCCCTATACCTCTTCGCCCTATCCGCATTCACGCTCACTTCTGCAGCCCTGTACGGAGGCCTTACGTAAGGAAGATAGGAGTTGACAGAAGCCCTGGAAAGACCCGTCATTTCCATGATCTCGCTGGCGCTTTTCCCTTGTTTCCAGAGATACAGAATCTCGTCTGCGATGGGAGACTCGTACGAACAGATGAATCCTCGTGTTTTTGCCGTAATAAGAAGCTTCCTGGCTTTAACCTGATTCAGGTTAAGTTCATTGGCAACATACCACAACGATTTTTTCTCCGAATAAGTGGACACAGCGGCCTCCATCAGGCTTTGCAGAATGGCGTCAGGGTCGAATTTCGGTTTTTTCTTTGAATTCATAACAACGTATACCCTTTCTGCTCTTTCGCTCCCAAATCTGAAGCCGGCCTGCAGTTTTCAACCCATGTCAATCTAATCTACAAAATCTAAATACAATAAACACTGCTCCAAGCTTCAAATACAACACCTCCCCATCGCTGCTCGGCTAAATTTCTTGGTGCTGTTTTTCTTCGTGCATCACTGTCCGCTCCCGGCCAGAAATGCTCCAACACCGTTCCAAAGAATATCTTTACAGAGCGGTTGCCGAAGTCGGCGAAAGATGGCCTCAACAGCCCGGTGTGCTAGAGTGGTATTTGTCCCAAGCACCGCTGCGACTTCTTTATCTGCAGCCTTGACACCATATGCGAGGGAATTGTAGTACAGGGACAGCAAAACCCTCTCGCGTTTGATGAGCATGACATTGAACACATATTCAATCGTGTTTTCCCAGTCCGTCGGTAGCGTGACAGCCTCGCCAAATACATCAAAGTACAAGCATTGGCACTGTGTACTGTTCAACCTCCTAAGTGATGAGGTAATTCTAGGGTATGATCTGTCTTCATTATCTGGCACAGCCGCAGCCGGATGATCCGCTGTGTAGTGTTCACAGGCAACCCGAACCTCGGACAAGCCGTAAACGCTGAAATTCGGTACCATAAGTAGTTCCTGATCTGTTCGAGTCATAAGATCTCTTAGCGTTATAAGCCGTGCGCCCTTAAGTGCGTTCATGGCATGCCCAGAAAGGCCGAGGCACTCTATAGGGACAGCGCCAGCTTCGTATAATTCTTCGTCTTCCCCGTCTCCAGTGTCCAGCGTTCTTTCCGAGCCAGTAACCGGGGCTTGGCTTTTCTTATATGCATTGCACTTTTCCCGAATCTCCTTGACCCCTAATGCGCCCAAGCCCTTGCACTTTCGCAGCTCATCATCACTCGCCTCACATACCTGGCGGATCGTCCTATACCCATTTCTGCGGAGTGTTGCGTACACCCTCGTTGAAAGACCTATCTGGTCGATATACGCCTCATCCTGCTCCTGACCTTCACCATGCAAGCCTTCAATCTCTGTATATCCTTCTTTGTTCTTATCTGCCAGCAGTATGGAAACCTGGCAGGATGGCGTGGTCATTTTTCCCTCCTCAATCTGCCGTACTATTTCCGCCTTCTCCCTCTCGTGTGCATCCTTCTCTGCTGCTTGCATGGCATACCAGATATCATTGCCATAGGCAAGTTGGTACGAACGGGGAGGGAAACGGAGCTTGTCCAAGGCTTTATGTGCAATTATCTGAACCTGATTTTCGGTTAAGCCAAGAGTCTGACTGATCTGAGCGTAGGTAATAGCCTCTCCCCCATCCAAACGAAACCTGTTCCGAATACATATTTTCTGGTCGTGCGTCAGTGTCTCCAGAACATCGTCCACGGTCTCCATATAGTCCAGTGGGCGTTTGTACTCTACATTCTTCGGAATATTAAATACGATGCGGTAAAGATCATCATAACCATCATAGAAGGCACCGGGTATCTCCAGAATGTCCACTGCAAGGTCATCCTCACGGCACATTGTGATAGGATTAGAAGAAATTATTTTATAAAACTTCTTCTCAGAGAGGTGATGCTTTCTGCATACCGCCGACACAGAAGAGCCATTTGTGATATTCTCTACCACATGGAGGAGATCCTTAAACACACTATGCAGTTCTTTGTATTTGGCCTTTCTCTGCTCATTCAGTGGTCGTCCATGCGGTATCTTTTCTTCCACAGCTTTCCTCTTTTCCTGTAGATGATTATGTTAGGGATGGAACCGGGACGGTTTTGATAGGAATGATTGGCTGCGCTCCATTATTTATCACCGCGAGAAAGGTTGTCGCCTTTTCCGATTTGATATTTTCCCTCTCCCCCATCCATCTCAAACCGTCCGCTCCGGGATTATCCATTCAGCGTCCTCTCGGAGAGGGCGGTTCAGGATGGAGGCAGGGAATTCAGTTTTCGTCTGCGGTCACACCGGGCTTTACTTCACAGACTTCCTGTTTTTCTTCTGAACCACAGCAATCCCGGCCAGTCCAGCGGCGGCAAGGGATATGATGGTAAGCCACAGCCCGATCATGCTGTTATCACCGGTCTTAACATTATTTGTGCCGGTGGTTGCTGTGGCAGTGGCAACAGGGGTTACCGTAACAATCGTACCGGCTTCACTAGTCGGCGTGGCAGTCGCCTTTGCCTCATTGGTAGGTGCCGGTGTAGCAGTTGCTTCTGTTCCATCTGTCGATATATCAGTGGACGTGTTATCAGTAGTTGGCGCAGGCGTTTCAGTTCCGCTCGGCGTGTCTGTATTATCCGGCTCGGTAACACCCAGCGCATCAATTATAGTGTCTTCCTTGGTGATTTCATTGGTGAGCGCTTCATCGGAGAAATACGTATCGCAGTCCGCACAGTACCAATACTCGATGTTTCCGTCAGTGGCTTCCGTGGCCGCAACAGCTTCTACCTTGGTTGCGCTGTGGCCGGTAGCGGGAATGACCTCTTGCGCTGTCAGCACCTCATTGCAGACGGAGCAGTGGCTTCCTTCAGTCAGGCCAGTCGTGGTGCAAGTAGCGGCGACTGCAGCATCTGTTACAGGTACATGGCCGGTTGCTTCAATTACAGTCTGCGCTAGGATTACTTCACCGCATTCCTCGCAATGGCTGCCTTCGGTAAGTCCAGTCTCGGTGCAGGTCGGCGCGACATAGGCATCGGTCATAACGTTAGTGTGGCTTGCGGGGATGGTGTTTGTATAAGAGTCATTGCACACAGAGCAGGTATATGTTATTTCGCCATCTGTGGTGCAGGTTGCCGCTTTTGTTGTAACACCGCTGTCATAGCTGTGGGCAGTCATAGGAATTTCTTCCTGTGCCACTATGATAGCGCCACAAACGGAGCAGTGGCTGCCTTCTGTGAGGCCAGTGGAATAGCAAGTTGCTTCGACTGCCTCATCAATCTCAACCGTATGTTCCGTAGCATCTATAGCCACAGTGTACGTTTCACCGCAGCCATCATTCTTGCAGGTATAAAGTATTACACCGGCGCCAGAGCAAGAGGCTTCTGTTGTGACTACTCCTTCATCCCAAGCATGATCTGTAGCAGGAATGGGTTCTGTATAAGAAGCACTGCAGTTAGCGCAGGTGTAAGTCATTACCCCGTCCTCTTCGCAGGTGGCCGCTGTCGTTTCCACTCCAACATAATCGTGGCCTATAGAATCGATAGTCTCGGTTTTCGTTGCCCCGCACACAGCGCATATATAGGTCTTTGTGCCGGTCGTCTCACATCCCGGCGCGACAGTCACAGTGCCGCTATCCCAGGTGTGATCTATGGTAGGAATAACCTCCTGGGCAACCAAGACTGTGTTGCAGACAGAACAATAGCTGCCCTCGGTCAGCCCAGTAGAATAGCAGGTTGCCTCAACAGCGGCCAGCGTTACTACGGTGTGATCAATCATTGGAATTTCTTCCTGTGCGACCAGGACTGTATTGCACACTGAGCAGTGGCTGCCTTCCGTCAGGCCAGTAGATGTGCAAGTCGCAGCAACGGCTTCATCGGTGACGACTGTATGCGCAATAGTAGCAATCGCTTCTTCCTTCGTCTCACCGCATACTGTGCAGGTGTAGGTCTTAACGCCTTCCTCAGTGCAGGTCGCGGCTTTCGTCTCAACGCCTTCATCCCAGGTGTGTCCCGTGGCTTCGGTCTCATCAGCGACGTAGCTGTCATCGCAGGCAGAGCAGGTATAGGTGGTATAGCCGCCTTCTGTGCAGGTCGGGTCTGTCACTACCGCCACATAGCTGTGGCCCGTGGCGGAAACCGTTACGGAATTACGGCTGAGTTCTTCACCGCAGACGGTGCAGTAGACGACGCTGTCATAGGAACCATCCACAGTGCAGGTCGCGGCCACTACATTCTCTTTCACGGCCTCGCCTTCGGTATGGCCCGTGG
>JAJQCH010000170.1:0-4701 GCA_021202795.1 Oscillospiraceae bacterium | reverse complement strand
CAGGTCGCGGCCACTACATTCTCTTTCACGGCCTCGCCTTCGGTATGGCCCGTGGCTTCGGTCTCGTCACCAGTATAGCTGTCACCGCAGGTGGAGCAAGTATAGGTGGTATAACCGCCCTCCGTGCAGGTGGGGTCTGTCACTACCGCCACATAGGTATGGCCCGTAGCGGAAACCGTCACTGTCTCACGGCTAAGTTCCTCATCGCAAACAGTGCAGTAGACAACCGTGTCATAGGAACCATCCTCGGTGCAGGTCGCGGCCACTTCGTTCTCTGTCACAGCCTCGGCCTCGGTATGGCCCGTGGATTCCGTCTCGTCAGCGGTATAGCTGTCGCCGCACACAGAGCAGGTATACGTAGTGTAGCCGTCCTCAGTGCAGGTTGGGTCTGTTACTACTGCTTCATAGCTGTGGCCAGGAGCAGAAACCGTTATGGTATCACGGCTAAGTTCTTCTCCGCATATAGAGCAGTAGACAACGCTGTCATAGGAACCATCATCGGTGCAGGTTGCATCTACCTTGTTCTCTGTCACAGCTCCGGCCTCGGTATGGCCCGTGGATTCCGTCTCGTCAGCGGTATAGCTGTCGCCGCACACAGAGCAGGTATACGTAGTGTAGCCGTCCTCAGTGCAGGTTGGGTCTGTTACTACTGCTTCATAGCTGTGACCCGTTGCGAGAATAACCAAATCATCCGTGGAAATTGGCACTGTCATGGCCTCGTCCTCAAAGGTGTCACCGCAGACACTACAGGTGTAATATGCCTTTGTACCATCATCCTCACACGTCGCATCTTCTCCTGGGGTCAAAATAGCTGTTCCATGGGTTACAGTGACATTTATAGTAATATCTTCGGAACCCCATTCCCCGGAATTGTTGTACCTTAATGTCGTAGTTAGGGAAGTTGTTCCAGCAGCTACCCCAGTGATTTCAGTCCCCGTATCACTTACTGTGGCTATAGATTCATCATCTGAACTCCAATCAGCTGTTAAAGTAACTGTCTTTTTGTAGTAATTAAAGCCAATTGATGCTGTGATTTCTGTTGAAATCGAAGTACTATCCCCTTCAACAACAGTAACACTGTCCCCAGCCGAAGCAGTTAACGAATAAATCGACGTGATGTAGCTATTAAGCAACTCGATACTTACATTTTCCGCAGTATCTGTTGCTACCGTTGGACTAGTAGTGTTGTGAGTCGATGATGCTGGCTTACATATCTCCATCACCCAATATTTCACGCCATTGTACTCTACACATGCAATTGCAATATTGGTGCAAGTACCATCCAGCATATTGCGTCGATGTCCTTGGCCACTGTAATAGTAATTTTCTTCCGCCCAAGCATTAAAGGCTTCTTCGGCAGTGTCATAACCATAAGCAATATTTTCAGCGCAGCTTCGATAACTACCATACCCTGTTTGTGTGTAAGCATAGGCGTATAAAGAACCATTTGGCCTATAATGGTCATAATAGAGCGCAATTTCAGCCGCTCTTAACATAGCAAGCTGTTCAAGATCATAATCATAGACATACTCATCCAATTCGTAATACTTTTTTTCGGTATTACTTGCGTTCCAGTACCAGGCATTATCCCCGGTACGTAGCTCATTGACAAGTTCAAGCATACTACGTGCTTCTGATTGGTAATAAGTAACCGAAATCTGAGCAGTAGTATAACCGTCAACATCGATGTTGTCTGCCAGCACCGTCATCGAACACAGTCCAATGCACATCATAAGCACCAGCAAAAAAACTGCAACTCGTTTCATTTTCAATGCCTTTCTTGTTGTATAAAAATTTGGACACGCTAAATTTGGGATTTGCTATCAGAAAATATTGATTTGCTATTAGAATTTTCGGAATCTAAAGCACTAAACTAACCTCAAAGATTAGATTGAAATGATTTTCTCTACTTAGCCACTCGCAATTACACAAGGCAACACTTCAATGCTAATTCTTACGATTCGCATCCCTATCTATTCACTGCTTGTTCTTGCTTCTGCATATCAGCCACGCCATAGTTCCGCCCAATAAACTGCCGATTACGTTATGAATCATATCATCCCACTCGAACAGCCCCAGGCGGAAGAGTAATTGTGAGGTTTCTATGATAGCTGACAGCAGGAAACCAATGACAAAAATCTCGAGAAGAACCGTTTTATTGGTTCTTACGCTATCTTCTTCTCCGACTTTCTCCGTCGACTTATCACCTGTCCGGCTACGTGTGTTCCCGCATATCACCGCACCCAGGATACAGCCGAACGGGATAAACAGGATCACGTTCCAGATGCATTCCCACAGCAGCTTAATCTTCCCGTTATAGATTGCCCTCCATGACCAGAACGGCACAAACTCGTATGTCGCATTTTCCCCGGATTCCCTGGACATCAAAGTAACCATCAGAATAAATGCTGTGTATATGATCAGTAAGTAATGGGAAATGCGGGGCTGTTTCCATGCTCTCTTTTTTGCCATACCGCTGTTGACATCCCCGCTACTGGCATCTTTCCTCACAGTAACCAACTTCACTGCATAAAACAACAACACACACGCAGTAAAGGCTCCCAACTCAAACCAACTCACAGGTTCGATCCTGCCACAAAATCCTATGATATATTCAAGCAATGTTTACTGTCGTTTCCTTTCGATTTCTTATCTCCTTCAATTACGGCATCTTCTTTTCTTCTGTTGTATTCCGTTTCACACCCCGTGTATATACTCTCACACCCCAGTATGCCTTTCCTCAAACATCCGCCACGCAGCTTCGACTTCCTCTGCGCTGATATGCTGGTTCCGCTTCACATAGCTGTAATCCATCTTCCGCCGTTTCTCCACGAAATCATCGAAGTTTCCTACTTTTCTTGCAGGCACTCCGGCATAAATACTATTTGGCTCGCAGTCTTTATTCACTAGACTGCCGGAGCCGATGATACAGTTTTCCCCGATTTTTACACCGTACATGATCGTGGTATCTGAACCGACAAACACATTGTCCATGATCTCGATGCATCCAACATACTCAGGTAATTTTGTATATGGCACTTCAGTACCAATGTCAGAAGGTATCCCCCCCCTAGACAATTCTCCATTCATACCAGCAATACTTTTCATCTGTTGTCTATCTAAGTAGACAAAATTAATCATGCTATTAATATTATCATGTGTTTCAAAGTGAACATTCCTCGCAATGTGCACATTGTCATGCAGCCTGATAAGCTCTGGATAGAGCGGGATCACATGCCCCTGATACCATACCTTATTACCAATTAGACCGAAAATGTTATGTTTTCTCAGATATTCACCTTTTTTCTTGACCCAACCACGAGGTTGAGCGCTATTAGTTGGATTAAACGTTGTTTTGTCATGATGGTATGCTCCTTCTGTAAAATTATTTTCTCGATAGCCTTTTACGGACTATCCACAATAAGTATTTTGTTTCAACCTTATTCCAGTTAAATATAACCATAACTAATGGAGTTAAAACACCACATATACAAATATGAACAATTAAGGATATCCACCCTCTATTTAAAAACACATGGTCACATATCTGAAACGCAGCAATATAGGCAACACAGACCAAAATGATTTGTTTTAACAGCTGTATATAGAATTCAGAAATCTTGTATAATCCTTTAAATCCATTTTTATAAATAATAATAGGATCCATCACCATAAATATGGCTGTCTCAGCAATGATTGTGCCTAAAACAACACCACTTACACCAATAAACTGTACGAGAGCAATCGAAACAACAATATTGATGACAGAACCGACTATAGGCAAATACTGTACCTGCTGAAACAGGCCCAGAGCATTCCTGTATTTAGAGAGGAAATATTGAATTGCCAGCACAAATAGTTCAATGCCCATAAGTATAGAAAATGGCTGTGAAATCACCCAGTCATTACCAACCCATACACGTATAAACTCATCCGCACATATTCCAATTCCGACTGCGACAGTTCCTCCCATAATTGTCGTAATCATAACAACCGCCTTAAACACCAAATATTCCTTTTGCAAATCTCTTGTAGTATGAAGATTTCCGATGCTATGTATCAATGCGTTGTTGACTTTATTGTAAACCATGTTAACGGACGTATAAAAGATATAATAATTCGAATATAGCGCAACCGTCGTCAACCCCATAAACGCTGATAGTACTATGTTATCGGTAGATTTTAATACTACTCTATTCAATTTATATATGAACAAGGCCTTGCAATCTTTAAAGATTGTTATAACCTCAGTCTTTGTAAGCTTTCCATCCGGCTTTTCACTGATATATGGATATTGTATTTTAACAATGACTGCGTAAATAATATTCTCGACTATAACTGAAATAACCTGAATTAGAACATAAACAACAAAATCGTGAAGCAGGAGCAATGCAATCATCTGTGCGACATTCTGACCAATAATGATCGCATACTTTACAACGTTTAAAATATATTCTCTTTGATCTGCTTGTATAACCGTCTTTCTGTATGCAAAGAACAGATAGGAAGAAACAGATTGCAATAAATAAAGCAAAAAAATCTCAACTGCATTTATACCCAGAATTTCCAACTGGTCATAACCGCTAATTAGTTTAGGCAGGAACGGAATCAGACATAATCCAATGGCCGCAATTGCCAAAGCGATATATTTGGTTGATTGCATAATGAAGATGGACACTTGAAAAAGAAAATCCATAGTGA
>JAJQCH010000068.1 GCA_021202795.1 Oscillospiraceae bacterium | reverse complement strand
AAGGTTCATAAATTCATTCTACCGAGTGTCCAACTTGCACTTGCAATTTGCAAATGTATACAGTATATTCTTTTTCTGCGTGTTATCCTGTAGGAGGAATCGAAGATGAACGACACAAGCCTCGCCTGCTTTCTCTCCGTGGCCCGGACAGGCAGTTTCACCACCAGCGCCCAGGAGCTTTCCAGCACCCAGCAGGCGGTCAGCCGGAATGTGCTGACACTGGAGGAGGAGCTTGGCTTTTCCCTGCTCGACCGCAGTGGCCGAACCATGACGACCACATGGGAGGGAGAGCGGTTTCTAGCCTGGTATATGGAGTGCGAACGCCAGACCTCTCTGGCCGTCGTGGCCGCCGACCGACTTGTTGGCAGAGGGACGGACACCCTGCGGCTTGGCTGGAGCGACTGGACCGGCTGCCCGGAATCCATTGAGGCGGACATTCGTGCCTTTACCCGGCAATACGAGGGCTGCACTCTGGACGTGCGGCAGGGTTCCGTCACCGAAATTCAGTCCTTCCTGGACGAGGACGCCCTGGATCTGGCCATCCTGCCGGAGTACAACAGCCACCATCTGACCGGCGTTACCGTGTCTGATCCATTCATGGATCTGCCGCTGTATATCGTCACCAGCGAGGAAACCAGCCGCCGGTTCTCCTTTTCCGGCACGCCCACCCCAGCGGAGCTGACGCCCATGAAGCAGCTTGCCGCTTCCGTGGGAGACGGCACACAGGATCAGGTGTCGAACCGGGCCAGGTTTTTATGCGCCTCCTTCAACGTCTACCCGGAGCATTTGGAGGTGATGGCAAACGTCCCCTCCGTTATGTCGGAGCTTTTATGCGGCCCCTGCTATACCATTGCGCCCCGCACCACCGCTGCCCTGCGCCGGGGAGGGCTGTGCTTTTATCCTCTGGACATCGTGGCACCCCTGGTTTTCGTCCAGCCCCACGCCAGTGCTTCTCCCTGGACGCATTTGTTTCGCTCCTTTGTCAGCCAGAGGGAGGGCCAGTCATGAACAGCAATCAGATCCAATGCTTTATAGAATCAGCCAAGGGCCTGAGCTTTACCGGCGCGGCGGCGGGACTGTATCTCTCCCCCCAGGCGGTGTCCAAGCAGGTGGTCTCCCTGGAGGAGGAGCTTGACGTCCGGCTGTTTGACCGAAACGGCCCCCGCCTGACGCTGACGGAGGCGGGCAGACTGTACTTTAACCTGTTCTCCGGGATGGAGCGGCAGTTTCACTTCATGCTGGAGGATGTTACCCTCTATCGCAAAAGCCAGCAGATGGGTCTTTCCATCGGCGTGTCGGAATGGATCGACCCCGGCGGAGAATTTATGGCGGGGATCTCCTCCTTCCGGGAGTCCGTCGCCGGCTGCAAGGTATCTGTCAGCATCTATCCAAACCTGGAGCTTCTGACCGCTCTGAACGAAAGGCGGGTGGACTGCGCCTTTTTCTCCGAAGCCCAACAGCCCCAAGGCCCGGATTTTCAGTCCCAGTCCGTAGTCACGGAGGACGTTATGCTGTACGCCCCCGCCGATCTGGGAGACGGCCCTGTCCGGGAGGACTGTTGGGGCCTTCCCCTTCTGATCGTTCCCGCCTGGAACTGGACGCGCACGGAGCTTCGCGTCGCCGGAGCCAGAGAGACCACGGGCATACGGCTCTCCCCCGCCGGACAGCGGACGCTGCCAAACGTTCAGTCCCTGTACGCGGCCATGGAATTTTCCCGCGGCGTCACCCTGGGCGGCAGCCGCTTTAACTACCTGACCAGAATCCCCACCCTGGTCGGCCACCCCACCGGCGACAAGGACGACATCGTCTGTCTCTGGCTCCGCCGAAACGAGACCTCCCTGGCCCCCCGGCTGGCCCAGCATTTGCAGGAATATTTTAAATAAGCAGCCAACATACTGCGGCGGGTCTTTTTCCGCCGGACGTCGTTGGGCATCGTCAGTCCGCCGCGGGGTAAGCCTCCCCTGAAAGAGGAGGGGGACCGCCCGAACAGGGCGGTGGAGGGGTTCTCTCCCCCGTGTTGCGGGGGATCCGTCAGCCCCTTGGCGCTGACGGAGGGGCCATCCAGCGCCAGACTCAACCCCACGCGGCGCCGGACACCCTCCACACAAGCCGATAAGAACACGCGCCCCGCCCGCAGCACAGCGGGCGGGGCGCGTTCACAAAAGGTTCACAGACCTCTGGGGTGAAAGTTTATCTTAAATTTATAAACCCGGACTATGATGCCATACAGAAAAATCAACCGACGCGAAAAGGAGCTTGAACCGATATGAGTGAAACGCGGAAAAAGGGAAAAACGAAATGGATTGTCATCGCCGTCGTGGTCGTGGTGCTGGCAGCGGCGTTCCTGGGACTGCGGAGCTGCGCCCAAAATGTCACCAGCCAGATGTCCGCCGCCGACGTGCGGACAGCGGAGGCCGCCACGGGCAGCATCGCCACCACCGTGTCCGGCTCCGGCACGCTGACCAGCCAGGATGCAGAATCCATCACCGTGCCGGAGGGCGTGGAGATCGACACCATTTATGTCGAGGCAGGCGACCAGGTGAGCGAGGGAGACATTCTCGCCACGGTGGACACCGCCTCTGTCCTATCCGCCATGGCGGACACCCAGGCCGACATCGACGAGCTGGATGAGCAGCTTGAGGAGCTGAAGGACGAGACCATCTCCGAGAGCATTACCGCCGGTGTCTCCGGTCGGGTGAAGAAGATATATGTGGAGGAGGACGACTCCGTGGCCGCCGCCATGCAGGAGAGCGGCGCACTGATGCTCCTGTCCCTGGACGGGAAGATGGCCGTGACCCTGGCCGATGTCTCCGCCTCTCTGGGCGAGAGCGTCACCGTAACCGCCTCCGACGGAGAGACCTATGAGGGGACGGTGGCGGAAGTCACCTCTACCGGCATCACCGTCACCCTGACGGACAAAGGCCCCGCCTATGGGGACACCGTCACCGTCACCGACGAGGACGGCAGCGAGCTTGGCTCCGGCACGCTGTACATCCACAGCGAGCTGGAGGTGACCGGCTATACCGGCACCGTGGACTCCGTCTCCGTTTCCGAGGGAGACTGGGTGGACGCGGGAGACACCCTGCTGAAGCTGACGGAGCTGGGCCACACGGCGGAATATGAGACCCTGCTCAGCCAGCGGGCGGATCTGGCCGCCCAGCTTAAAACCCTGACAGCCCTGTATCAGGACAACGTCATCACCGCCCCCTTTGACGGAACCATACAGACCGTGGACGCAGACGCCACCGTCACTGCCACCACCTCCTCCGATTCCGACTACAGCTACAGCAGCAGCACACCCGACATGAGCAGTATTTTTGCCGCCATGGGCATGGCCTATGACGGCGGCAGCGAGACCGGCGGCTTCGTCCTTCTGGCCGCAGAGGACACCGAGGACGGTACGACGGACAGCGATGAGACCGCCGCCGGCGCGGAGGACAGCGGCACGGAGGACGGAGACAGCGCCGCCGACAGCAGCGAAACGGATACAGGCACAGACGTTGACAGCAGCGGCGTCGCCGTTACGCCGGTAACGCTGGACATCACCGCCGGGGTACTGCTGCAGGGCGGCTCCATCGCAGATTATGAGGGACAGTTTACCTTCGTTCTGCTGGAGGGGGAGAATATCCTTCAGCAAAAGACCAATGACGCCACAGGGCTTGTCACCTTCGACACGCTTACCTATACGCTGTCAGGCACTTATACCTATCAGGTCAGCCAGATTTCCGGGACAGACACCGCCATCACCTATGACGGCACGGTGTACACCCTGGTCGTCACCGTCACCGCCGGTGAGAACGGCGCGCTCTCCATCCAGGCGGAGGTGGAAAACCAGGATAGCGACACCCTTCTTTTCACAAATACGCTGACCTCAGATTCCGGCACCTCCACGGATTTGAGCGATATTCTGTCCGACGTGGATCTGAGCGAATACACCAGCGGTATCACCGACAGCATCACGAGCAGCATCTCCGACAGCCTGACAAGCAGCGTCAGCAGCAGTCTCACAAGCGGGCTTACCAGCAGCTACAGCCTGGGCGACACCTCCAGTCTGACCACCTCCACCAGCACCACCAGCAGCGCCGCCAGCGCCAGTGATGTGACCGTGATGACCATCGCCCCGAACGAGGTCATGTCCGTGAGCATCAGCGTCGATGAGCTGGACATCCTCTCTCTGGCGAAGGGCCAGGAGGCTGCCGTCACAATCGACGCCATCGAGGGGGAGACCTTCACCGGGGTAGTAACGGCGATTGACACCATCGGCTCCAGCTCCGGCGGCGTGACCAAGTTCACCGTGCAGGTGGCCATCGAGAAGACGTCCCAAATGCTCTCCGGCATGAACGCCTCCGTGGAAATTACCATTGCGGAAAGCGACGACTGCCTGGTTATCCCGGAGGACGCGCTGAACCAGTCCGGCAACACCACCTATGTATACACCTCCTACGATGAAAGCTCCGACACCCTGGGCGGGGAGACGGAGGTGACGACCGGCGTGTCCGACGGCACCAGCGTGGAGATCCTCACCGGCCTGGAGGAAGGCGACACGGTCTATTACCGCTATTCGGAGGCAACCTCCATCCTTGACCTCTACGCCGCCATGTGGGGCATCGAGGACTAAGAGGGCGCGCGCCATGATTGTTTTAAAGGACATCTGCAAGACCTATCAAGTGGGCGGCGAGACCGTCCGCGCCCTGGATAACGCCAATATGCACATCTACCAGGGGGAATTTGTGGGCATCATCGGCCCCTCCGGCAGCGGAAAATCCACCCTGATGAACATTGTCGGGTGCCTGGATCTACCCACCAGCGGCCAGTACATCCTGGACGGCCAGCCCATTGAAAACTACTCGGAACGGGAGCTGACCCATGTACGAAATAAAAAGATCGGCTTCATCTTCCAGAGCTTCAACCTTATCCCCAAGCTGACGGCGGAGGAAAACGTAGAGTTGCCCCTGATATACCAGCGGGTACCCCGCCATGAACGGCAGGAGCGGGTGGAGGCGGCCCTGAACCGGGTGGGCCTGTGGCAGCGCCGCCAGCACCGGCCCACGGAGCTTTCCGGCGGCCAGCAGCAGCGGGTAGCCATCGCCCGCGCCCTGGTAACACAGCCCTCCCTGTTCCTGGCCGACGAGCCAACGGGAAACCTGGACTCCAAGACCAGCGAGGAGATCATGGACATCTTCCATGAGCTGCACAGCCAGGGAAACACCATCGTCCTGATAACCCACGATAACGACGTGGCGGCCCAGGCCGCCCGCCGCATCCGTATTCGGGACGGCCATGTGACGGAGGTGGAGGAATGATCGGTCAATCGGCAAAAATGGCCGTCAAGGCGGTCTGGGGCAACAAGCTCCGCTCCTTCCTGACCATGCTGGGCATCATCATCGGCGTGTTCGCCCTGGTGGTGCTGGTGAGCCTGGTAAACGGGGCCACGGACTATGTGACGGACACCATATCCAGCCTGGGGGGCAGCTATCTCTCCGTCTCCGTGTCGGACGACAAAGGCGACCCCCTGACCCTGGACGACATAAACGCCCTGATGGACGAGGAGGAGATCGGCCTGGCTGCGCCGCTGGCCTCCCTTTCCGCCACCGGCAAGGCCGGACACGAGAGCGGCACCGTTTATGTTTACGGCACCACCCCGGCCTATCAGAGCATCAACAACCTGGGAATCGAATATGGCACCTTCCTGCGCCAGACGGACGTGGAGAACAACAACTATGTGGTGGTCATCAATCAGACCATGGCGGATGAGCTGTTCGGCACCAACGACTGCCTGGGCGAGACCCTCACCTTAAACGGCACGAAATTCACCGTTATCGGCATCCTGGCGGACGACGACAACTCCATGACCAGCATGATAACCTCCGGCATGATGGTAGCCTACGTCCCCTATACCACCGCACGGCGGATGTTCTCCAGCATCTCCTCCAGCATCTCGTCGTTTTACATCACCTCCGGGGAGAACGCCACGGCGGAGGAGGCAAACGACCGCCTGACGGAGATCCTGATGGCCCGGTTCGGCCAGGATGAGGACGCCTTCACCATCTCTGACAACTCCATGATCGAGGAGGCCATGAGCAGCGTCACAAATATGCTGGAGACCCTGCTGGGCGGCATCGCGGCCATCTCCCTGATCGTCGGCGGCATCGGCATTATGAACATCATGCTCGTCTCCGTCACGGAGCGCACCAAGGAGATCGGCATCCGCAAGGCCATCGGCGCGGGCCGCGGCGTCATCCTCACGCAGTTTCTTATCGAGGCGCTGATCATCAGCCTGATCGGCTGCGCCCTAGGGCTTGCCCTCTCGTGGGTGACGCTGAAGATTGTCACCGCGCTGATGGACGCCGTCACCTTCTCCATCACCCCCACCATTGCCTCCCTGTCCATCGCCTTCTGCATGGCCATCGGCCTGCTGTTCGGCCTCTACCCCGCCAACAAGGCCGCCAACAAGCCCCCCATCGAGGCGTTGCGGTACGAGGGATAAGAAAACGCCAAGCCCAAAAAGGACAGCGTCACACGCGGACGCTGTCCTTTTTGCCTCCGCGGCAGGGCGGCGCCGTGCCGATCTTCAGGCAAGACTAAGTTTGATGCCCTATGACGGTACGCCCGAAATTAAGGAGCGCGGCGACGGAAAATACCTCTATGTCAGAAAGCGCGTGGCAGGCAAGCAGACCTCCACTTATGTTGGCGCGTACACGGAAGAGCTTTATAATCTTCTTCTACGCAATGCCAGAGAAGCCCGTGAGATTCGCAAAGAACTTCGCAGTGTTGAAAAACAGCTTGCTGCTGCCGGGTATTCGGAGGATGAGCTTCCTGCCGCAGTCATAACCAACATTTCCTTCGCACGGGCAAATATGAAAACAAACATCTATGACCAGGCCATTTTGGAAGGTGTGGCAACCTCTTTCCCACAAACGGAAGAAATCATAGAAAACGGCAAAGTCTCCGGCATGACCGCTACCGACGTACAGAAGATTTTAAATCTGAAACACGCATGGGAGTTTATCCTTGACCGGGATGTGATTGCCAGCCGCAGCGACTATTATATGCTCAGTCACATCGCAAGAATCGTCAATGAGGGCTTTTTTGCGGAGGGCGGTCGTATCCGCGGGGTTCCCGTTACCATAGGCGGTTCATCCTATATTCCACCTCTGCCCATTGAGATGGATGTAAAGGATCGAATTCGGGAAATTACCGAAGAAGCCGGTGATGCCGTCAACATTGCCATTAACCTGTGCTTGTATTGCATGAAGGCGCAGATATTCCTGGATGGGAATAAACGGGCGTCTGTCATTTTCGCGAATCACTATCTAATCGCTCATGGCGGTGGTTTCCTTGTGATTCCCGAAAACCATGTGCCGGAGTTCAAACGACTTCTTATAAAATACTATGACGGTGAAGACATCTCGGTCATTGCCGCCTTCATGAAAGAGAACTGTTGGAAAACGATCCAGTCCTGAATAATCGTTAATTTAGGGAACAAATCCTTCTTTTAACACTATGATGATTTTTACGACTACGAAGACGCCGAGGCCTATTGGGAGGCGCACAATTAATGGCAAATCGACATATATAGAAAACTTTTTCGGATGTTTTCCACCAGGATGAAACCATAAAAATAATCTAGGGAGGAATTTGAGATGGCAAAAAAAGGAGAAAGCAAACCGGGCATATTTGGCTCCGTGAATCATTATGATGAACACGGTCATAAAATCGGCCACAGCGATCCGGGTCTGTTTGGCGGCTACACCCATTACGACAGCAAAGGTCACAAGACAGGACACTCCGATCCGGGGTTTTTCGGCGGCTATGACCACTATGACAGTCACGACCATAAAACAGGTCACAGCGATCCGAACATCTTTGGAAGCTATTCCCATATAGACAGCAGCGGCAAACGAACCGGCTCCAGCGATCCCAATCTGTTTGGCGGCTACTCTCATAACGACAACCAGGGCTGCTATGTGGCCACCTGTGTATACGGTTCTTATGATTGTCCGCAGGTATGGACGCTACGCCGTTTTCGTGATAACACGCTGGCGCAGACGAGACCCGGCAGATGCTTCATACATATCTATTACGCGATAAGCCCCACGATTGTGAAATGGTTTGGCAATACCGGCTGGTTTCAGCGTATGTGGCGGGGCGTGCTGAATCGAATTGTTGCAAAATTACAGCACAAAGGCGTAAAGAATACGCCATACAAGGACAGAGACTGGAGATAAGCCCGCGATTTCACCTCATTTCACCAGGCGTCAGGACATATGTTCCGTAACCAGATAAAAAGCCCGGCAGGCCGCCACGGAAATCGTGGTGACCTGCCGGTTTTTTAACCGCTTCATTGTCCATTCTGCGCCTTGTAGTTTTCTCCCCACTCCCACATGGCATCCAGAATTGGTTTCAGGCTATAACCCAAATCGGTCAGAGTGTACTCCACATGAGGCGGCACTTCGGGAAATACGGTGCGGGTGACAAGCCCGCCGGCCTCCATCTGCCGAAGTTGAGCCGTCAGCACCTTTTGGGACACATGGCCGATGGATTTTTTCAGCTCTCCAAATCGCTTCGTTCCGGGCATCAGGTCGCGGAGAATCAGTACCTTCCACTTGTCGCTGATTAAGGTTAATGTAGTTTCTACGGGACAGGCGGGCAATTCCCTGGCAGGTTTTGTCTGAATGTCTTTTTCTGTTTCCATGACGAATTTCTCCTATAGTTTCCAAATGGTAACTATAGCACAATATTGTGCTTACTTTACAATTTCTCCGTACATCCTTATTATATAGGCAGCGGAAGGAAAAGGCAAGATGATCCTGATCAAATCATCTCCCGAAGCATCGAAAACCGATTAGGGCATGGTTTCCTGCCGGTAACTAAACCACACAATATTGTGCGTACTTCACAGAACAAAGACCTGTTGGTACAATATAACCAACAGGAAAGAGAACCCGTTACAGAAACTTAATGGAGGTAATCATCATGAAAAAGGTACTCATCATCAACGCAAGCAAGCGCCGCAACGGCAACTCCTATGCTTTGGCAAAGAGATTTGCTGAGAGGCTGGAGGGGAAGGCTGAAATCACGACGTTTAACATCGGAGAGAAGGATGTGCGTGTGTGTCTTGCCTGCGATGGCTGCAAGCGTCAGCACACCCCCAACTGTGTCCAGAAAGATGACTTCACCGCTCTGATCCCCGCCATCGACAGTTGTGATGCCATGCTGATCCTGTCTCCCGTCCATTGGGATCAGTTCCCCGCCCAGTTGAAGGCTTTCCTGGATCGCACCTACTCCTTCATGGACTTCTCCCAGCCTGATATGTCCATGGCCACCCGCAAGGACAAGAAGCTGGCCGGTTACTTCTTCGCCGGATTCGGCCCCGTGGATGTGTATACCCAGATGGTGGAGACCAATCTGAAGAGCTTTGCCACTGCCGGCTTCCGGGATTATAAGGCCCATGTGGTCGGCAACGTCAACGTCCCCGGCTCTGCCATGGAGAGCGAAGACGCCATAAAGGCCGCCGATGAAATGGCCGCCTGGCTCATTAGCTGACCGATACCCATCCCCATGACCCAGGACGAACGCAGAATTTACCTGATCCGCGCCCTCCTTGCGGAGGAAGCGCAGTACCGGGACATGGAAATACCCGCGGACGAGTAGCAGCAAAAGCAGCTTCTCCGGGCGCTTTTCAACGTGCGGATGCCGCAGCCGGTGGGCGCGGAATTTCTGGAAATACAGGACGCCTATTTGCAGGAGGAGACCCGGCGGAAGGGGATTACCGACCTCGCCGACCTGACGCCCGTGCAGGAGGGCCTTTATATCTGGCAGGGCGACATCACCACCCTTCGCTGCGGAGCCATCGTCAACGCGGCCAACTCCCAAATGCTGGGCTGCTTCCGCCCCAACCACGGCTGCATCGACAACGCCATCCATACCTATGCGGGGGTGCAGCTTCGGGCCGCCTGCGCGGAGCTGATGAACCGGCAGGGGCATGAGGAGGAGACCGGCGGCGCGAAAATAACCCCGGCGTTCAATCTCCCCTGCGATTATGTGCTGCACACCGTCGGCCCGATCGTCGGCTCCCGGCTCACCGCCGGAGACGAGGCGCTTCTGGCCTCCTGCTATCGCTCCTGCCTGGCGCTGGCGGAGCGGAATCAGATTCAAAGCGTCGCCTTCTGCTGCATCTCCACCGGGGTGTTTCACTTCCCCAACGACAGGGCGGCGGAAATCGCCGTCGGAACCGTGAAGGACTACAGGCGGCAGACTCATAGTGAAATCGAGGTGATCTTCAATGTTTTCAAAGACAGCGACCGGCAAATCTACCGAGACCTATTACGATAAAATAGCCCGTCTGAAAACCGAGCTGGAGACGGCGGACACCGTCGTCGTCGGCGCGGGAGCGGGACTGTCCACCTCGGCGGGCATGAGCTACAGTGGGGAGCGATTTGAAAAATATTTCTCCGATTTCCATCGAAAATACGGCATCACCGATATGTACTCCGGCGGGTTTTATCCCTTTGACACTCTGGAGGAATACTGGGCCTGGTGGTCGCGGCACATCTTGGTCAACCGTTATGAGCCGGGGGTAGGGAAGCCCTATGCCGACCTGCTGGCGCTGGTGCAGGATAAGGACTATTTTGTCCTGACCACCAACGTGGACCATCAGTTCCAGCTCGCCGGATTCGACAAAAATCGACTGTTTTATACCCAGGGGGATTACGGCCTCTGGCAATGCTCCAAGCCCTGCCATAACAAGACCTATGACAACGAGGAGGCCGTCCGGCGGATGGTAGCCGAGCAGAAGGACATGAAGATCCCCCCGGCGCTGATCCCCCGCTGCCCGGTCTGCGGCGCGCCTATGACCATGAACCTGCGCTGCGACGACGCCTTTGTGGAGGACGAAGGCTGGCATAAGGCGGCGGAACGCTATAACGATTTCATCCGCCGGCACGGGGATCGGCACGTCCTGTTCCTGGAGCTGGGGGTGGGCGCGAATACCCCGGCCATCATCAAATATCCCTTCTGGCGGATGACGGCCCAGAACCCCAGGGCGGTCTACGTCTGCGTGAATTATGGCGAGGCGTTTTGTCCCAAGGAGATCGAAGAGCAGTCGATTCGTCTTGACGGCGACATCGGCGCCGTGCTGCGCATGATTACAAAACCCTGCGTGTGACAGATGAGGTCTGATATATTATAAATGGGAACCCGGCAGGTTGGCACAGAAATTGTGACAGCCCGCCGGATTTCTTAATGCTCAAATTCGACAGAGATTTCGCCTTTTGTGCAGGCAGGGCGGGTCTTTTGTCCTGCGTTCAGTCCTTTTTATGCCGAAAGACTAGGAATTTGGAAATAAAATAATTAAGGACGATAACCACCACCGTCACTACTATCTTGGCGGCAGCGCCTTCTACGCCGAAAATGGTTTGGTCAAGGCCCAGGCGCATCAGGAGGGGGAGGCCCAGCAGCTCCACTGCCCCGGTGGTCAGGCGGCCCGCTACAAATTTTACCGCTTCCAGCAGCCAGGCGGTCAGGCCCCGCCCCTGGGAGCGGAACACCCACAGCTTGTTGGTGACGAAGGCAAAGGCCACTGCGCAAATCCAGCTCAGCACATTGCCCCCTGTTACCGGCAAGCCCAGGACGCCCACGAACAGGGCGTAGGTTCCCAGGCTCACCAGGGTGGTCAGGCCGCCAAAGATAAGGTAGCTAACAGCCTCCCGGTATTTTGTAATCAGCGCCTTCAGCTTCTGCATATCAGGCTCCCGTCAGTCGTTCAGATATACCTGATAGACGATCTCCGAATCCTCCGTCCGCAGAGACCAGATATAGAACCCGTCGTAAAACAGCATCCCGTCCTCCGCGTTCTCCTGGAGGCAGGAGGCAGCGTATTGGGTCTCTGTCGGCTCACCGATGGCGGCATAAAGCTCCTCCACTGTCAGACCGATACACTCCAAGGCCACCTCATAGGCGCTCTCCTCCGCAGTCTCTGCGGTCTCCTCGCTCACGTCCTCCGCAGCGTCTGCATCTGTGCTGGACGCCTGAGACGCCTCCGCCAGCGCCGCCGCGTCCGATTCCGACGCCGCCTGAAGCTCCGCCGCCGTGGGGGTGGCAGTCGTCTGCGGGGTCGTCTCTGTGCTTTCCTCATTGGAACTGCAAGCAACCAGTGCAAAAACCATTCCCGCCGCCAGCAGGATAGATATAATTTTCTTCATTGTTTTTCCTCCATGGAACCATTCAGTACGGTAGAATATATTATTCCTCTTTTTTCTCGAATCAACTATATCACACTTTTAAAACCGGCGCAACACGTTTCCGTCCCCTGGCGAGGAACTTGACAAGCCTGCCGTGCGATGGGCGAAGCCCTGGCACAGGCATGATTCAGGCTCAATAAAATCACAGACAAAAGGGGCAGCATCAAAGCGATTGCTTTGACGCTGCCCCAGTTATTGTGGGTATTATGGGCAAGCAGTATCAGTCCGCCGTATAGGTTCCTGCAGTATAGACCTGGCCGCCTACGGTCAAGGTGACGCCCTCGGCCACTACCACGGACGCGTCGTCCTCAATGGTCAGGGTATCGATCACGGAGGTGGCGGTGACATACCAGACCGCGTTGTCCGTCAGGGTGACGTTGATGTCGTTCGCCCCGTCGCTGTCACCGATCAGGTTGGCCACCTGGCCAATATCATAATACTCGCTGATAGTAAACTCCGTGTTCTGATAGGCCGCCGCAAATTCCGCCGCCTCGTCCGCGTCCTCAAAGGCCAGACCGCCGTTTTCCTTGACCGCCAGGGAACCCTCATAGGTAACATGGATGGCCGTTGTAGTGGCAGCAGCGCCGGTCAACGTGGCGTTCTCTCCCAGGGTGACGTTCAGGGTGGTGGCCACGTCGTAGGGGTCGTTTTCGCTGCGGTCGGCCCCGGAGGAGTTATAAATATTGCCGGTATAATCTCCGTTTGTGAAGGTGAAATTCTGCTCCCGCAAGTCAGAAACCGTGCTGTTAGCATCGGCAAAGCCCGCCTGCTCCGTGTGAACAGTAACGAAGTGCTTGAAGTTCTCCTCCTCCTGGCCGGTGGAGGCGTCGTCGTCGTCCATGACCTGGATCAGAACGCCGCCGTTTGTGATAATCGCGCCGTCCACCACGACCTCAGAGGCCACAGATTTGCTGCCCTCAGACGGGTCTTCCACAACGCCCGCCTTGCCGGATTTCACCAGGAAGGTGGCGTACCCGGAGTGAACCTCCGTTCCGGCGTTGATGGCCGCCGTGTTGACCTGCTCATGGAACATGAAGCCGAAGGTGTCAGAGTTGATGACGGTGTTTTTCACCTCATCGCCGGTGTAGGTGTAGAAATAAGAATCCTCTTCATTGCCGGTGGCCGCCGGAAGCTCGATCTCCTCACCGGGGGTCAGGCTGCCGAACACCTGGTTTCCGCCGGTAAAAATCACGGCGTAGGTGCCAACGTTAATCTCGCAGCCCAGGAAGGTGGTCCAGGCATCCTCGCCGCCGTTGGCATAGGTGCCGTAGCCCGTGCCGTAATTGACAGTGTAGGGGTTGTCCTTGGTCTCAATCTGGCCGCCCTCCTCCTGGATGGCAGCGGCAGCGGATTCATCCGCGTTCAGCAGAGTCATGGTGGTGTTGACCACGTTCAGATACACGCCATCCGGCATATCCGTGGACAGGATGGCCCACGCCCCGGCGGAGACGTCGCAGTCAATCACGTTCATGGTGGCATATTCGCCCTCCAGGTTGGTGCAGCGGGAGGTACCCATAATGCCCAGAACCCAGGGGGGCGCGACCATCAGATCCGCGCCGAACTGGTTGGCGTAATCCGCATAAACGGTACCGCCGTTAGAAATCAGGGTGGAGCGCTCAATGGTGACAACCGGGCTGAGGGCGTTGCCCTCCTCATCGGTAGAGCTGTCCTCAAATATGGGCATAACGCCGACTCCGTAGGTCTCGATATAGGAATCGGAGATCACCACGTTGGAATCTCCAAACACCGCAATGGCGGAGCCGCGGCCCGTGAAGTCGTTGATGCCCAGACCGTCGGATTCCGTGTCCAGAATAATCTCCGCGTTGGTAACGGTGTAATCGTGGTTGATGACAAGCAGGGCGTTCAGGCCGACGGTGGAATCGGTAATGGCAAGTCCGTCCACCCCGTCGTCCGTCACCTCCGTGTCGCCGCCGTTGACGGCGGTGATACGGTCGCCCACGGCCAGCCGTGTCTCCCCCGCC
>JAJQCH010000056.1 GCA_021202795.1 Oscillospiraceae bacterium | reverse complement strand
CCAAGGTTCATAAATTCATTCTACCGAGTGTCCAACTTGCACTTGCAATTTGCACATATAAAAAAATAACAGGTGATTAATTTGACTTAGATAGACTACTAGATTTAGATGGTGTATAATTGCTTATGTTCCAAGGCTTACACAGCCTGCTGACCTCACTCCTATATGATTACTACACAGAAAGGTTGTATCCTCATGGCACTGATTGATGATATTCTTCCATCTCTCAATATTCTGATTCAAGGCCTGGCAAAGCATTTTGGCAACACCTCTGAGTTCGTTGTCCACGATTTCAAAGACGGCCGGCAATTTGATCATACCATCGCCAGCATCATCAACGGCCATGTGACGGGACGAACCATTGGAGACAGCATCCTTCAGGTGGAAATGAATCCACTGTCCGAAGCAAAGATCAGCAGCAAGGCCCAGGACGGCGTGTTTAATTATTTCACCCGCACGCAGGATGGACGGACGCTGAAATCCAGCATGATATACCTTCGGGATCAGGACAACATTATTGTGGGCGCCATCTGCATTAACAGCGACGTGACGCAGCTCCAGCAGGCCAAGAATTATATTGATCACTATGTGGGAATCCCATCCGTTGCACTGCCGGAGAACAGTCCTGCTTCCTGTATTGACGAATTTCTTGTCACCCTGATTTATGAATCCATAGATGCCGTTGGCGTACCAATCACCAGTATGTCACGGGAACAGAAAATGACCGGCATTAAATTTTTGAAGGACAGGGGCGCGTTTAAAATCACCAAGGCCAGCGAGATTATCGCCAAATTTTACGACATTTCTAAATACACGGTTTACAACTATCTGAATGAATCCTGCGAAAGCCAGTCCATGCAACAGGAATAACCCTAAAATCAAAGAGGCAGTCCCAAACGCTCGTTTGGGGCTGCCTTCTGGTTCTGATATATAATACGAATCAGGCGTTTTTGCCTTCGATATAGGACACGATGCCTGCCGCGCCGACCTTGCCGGCGCCCATGGCCTTGATAACCGTGGCCGCGCCGGTGACGGCGTCGCCGCCGGCAAACACACCAGCACGGGTGGTAGCGCCAGTGTCGTCGTCCGCCACGATGCCGCCCTTCTTGGTGGCCTCCAGGCCGGGAGTGGTGGAGAGGATCAGGGGGTTCGGACTGGTGCCGATGGCAATGATGACGGAGTCCACGTCAATAACGTACTCGCTGCCGGGAACCTCCACAGGACGGCGGCGGCCAGAGGCGTCCGCCTCGCCCAGCTCCATCTTAATGACCTTGATTCCGGTCACATGACCGCCCTCGTCGCCAATGATCTCCACGGGGTTATTCAGGAGGTTAAAGATGACCTCCTCCTCCATGGCGTGATGGACTTCCTCCTTACGGGCGGGAAGCTCGTCCATGGAGCGGCGATAGATGACATACACCTCGTCCGCGCCAAGGCGCTTGGCAGTGCGGGCCGCATCCATGGCCACGTTGCCGCCGCCGACGATGGCGACCTTCTTGCCGATACGGATGGGGGTGTCGTACTCCGGGAGGTAAGCCTTCATCAGGTTGGAGCGGGTGAGGATCTCGTTGGCGGAGAAAACGCCCAGCAGGTTCTCACCGGGGATGTGCAGGAACTGAGGCAAGCCCGCGCCGGAGCCGATGAACACGGCCTCATAACCTTCCTCAAACAGCTCGTCGATGCTCTCCGCACGGCCAATGACCGCGTCGGTGATGATTTTCACGCCGAAATGCTCCAGCTTTGCGATCTCGCGGGCCACGATGGCCTTCGGCAGACGGAACTCAGGAATACCATATACCAGCACGCCGCCGGGCTTGTGGAAAGCCTCGAAGATTGTTACCTCATAGCCCTTGCGCGCCAGATCGCCAGCGCAGGTCAGGCTGGCGGGGCCGGAGCCGACGATAGCGACCCGGTGGCCGTTAGATTCGGGAACCTCCGGCGCGCCTTCGGAATGACCATGCTCCATGTGGTAATCGGCAACAAACCGCTCCAGGCGGCCAATACCCACGCTTTCGCCCTTGACGCCACGCACACACTGGCCCTCGCACTGGGTCTCCTGGGGGCAGACACGACCGCACACAGCGGGAAGCGTGTTGGTGGAGGTGATGATCTGATAAGCTCCGTCAAAGTCGCCCTCGGCGACCTTCGCGATAAACTCAGGGATACGGACGGAGACAGGGCAGCCCTCCATGCACTTGGGCCGCTTGCAGTTGAGGCAGCGCTTGGCCTCGTCGATGGCCATCTCCTCGGTGTAACCCAGAGCGACCTCTTCAAAATTCTTGTTGCGAACCAGAGGCTCCTGTTCGGGCATCGGGTTCTTATCCATACGCATATTAGCCATGCTCTCTGACACCTCCCGTAATGCGGCAGATATGATCCATCGCCGCTTTTTCTTCCTCTGCGTAGTAGACGGAACGCTTCAGGATGCCGTCCCAGTCCACAAGATGTCCGTCGAACTCCGGCCCGTCCACACAGGCGAATTTAGTCTCTCCGCCCACAGTCAGGCGGCAGGCGCCGCACATACCCGTGCCATCCAGCATGATCGGGTTCATGGAGACGATAGTCTTGATGCCGTATTCCTTGGTAGCGTCGCACACCCGCTGCATCATGCGGGTGGGGCCGACGGCCATGACCTCATCATAGACGTTGCCCGCGTCCAGCAGATCCTTCATCTTGGTGACGTTAAAGCCGGCCTCGCCATAGGAGCCGTCGTCCGTGGTTATGTAGAGGTTAGTAACGCCGGCGCGCATTTCGTCCTCCAGGATAACAATATCCTTGGAACGGAAGCCTGCGACCATGTCCACCTCAATGCCAAGATCGTGCATACCCTTTGCCACGGGATAAGCGATGGCGTTGCCCACGCCGCCGCCAACCACGCACACCCGCTTGAGTCCCTCCATATTGGTGGGACGGCCCAGAGGGCCGACGAAGTCGGCAATGGAATCACCGGCCTCCAGCAGGTTCAGCATCCGGGTGGTTTGCCCGACAGGCTGCACCATAATGGTGACTGTACCCTTTTCTGTGTCCGCCGCCGCGATGGTGACAGGCACGCGCTCGCCATATTCATCCAAACGGAAAATGATGAACTGGCCGGGCCGCGCCTTCCGTGCGACCAGCGGGGCCTCGATAACGAACTCCACGACAGTCTTCGCTTCATTCAGAGGCCGTTTGCTGACGATTTTGAACATATCTATCCCCCTAATATTAAATGTTACTCACGGTTTATTATTATACCACATCCTTGCCATTTGTGAAGCGAAGTTTATCATTTAACGCAACCTTCTTATTGTTCCAGAGTTTTAGGAGCATATTGGCTGGTTTTCCGCTTTTCCAGGACAGAAATTTATGCTATACTTTATTTACTACATTTACGACATTCAACGCGGAGGTATCTGATGAATCTGCTGTTCACCTTAAACCGGGGGTATCTGCCGGTTTTGCTGCCCTGTCTGCGCTCTGTGACAGCGCGGGGCGGGGCGGACAGCTACGATATATATGTGCTGCACTCAGATCTGGAGGAAGCGGACAAGCTGTCCATAAGCCAAGCCGCCGGAGCGACGGGAACCTGTCACTTTATCTATGTTGACCCGGCGATATTTAACACTTTTCCGGAAACAAAGCGTTATCCCAAGCAGATATACTACCGGCTGGCAGCACCCGGCCTGCTGCCGGATAATCTGGAGCGAATATTATATCTGGATGGGGACACCATCATCATCAACTCCCTGCTGGAGCTGTACAGCACGGATTTTGAGGGCAGCTATTTCATGGCCTGCACCCATATCCGCAGACTTCTGGGGCTGTTCAATCAGGTGCGGCTGAACCTGGAGGAGGACGTACCCTATATAAACACCGGGGTCATGATGATGAACCTTCCCGCCCTGCGGGAGCATCTGCGTCTGGAGGACATTCAGCGCTATGCCCTGGAAAACCGGCATATCCTGATGCTGCCCGACCAGGACATTGTCACCGCCCTGTACGGCCAGCACATCAAACTGGTGGACAGCCTGCGCTATAATCTCAGCGATCGGCTTCTGAATCTCTACAACGCCGACCCCACCCATATGCCGAAGCTGGATCTGGACTGGGTGCGAAAAAATACCTCGATTATCCATTATTATGGCCGGAACAAGCCCTGGGGCGAGCAGCCCTATCTGGGCATATTGGACGTATTTTACTATGAAGCAACCGGCACGGAGCCTTTTGAAAGCCGTCACCGTGGGCAGAAAGCCCATTCAAAAGGCAAAAATCAGGCGAAAAGCTGACGTTTTTTCCAAAAAATCATAGACAGGGGCTATATAATTGTGCTATACTGACTAAACAAGGAAACGTTTATTGTAAAACATAAAACAATTAAAGAGGGGCAGGTGTGAATTCATGAAATTTTACCCTCTGACCGGCGTACAGGACAATACTGATCCAAAAGCGCTGGCCAGTGAATACGAAGCGGCACGGGAAATCGGAAGGCTCCGCCTAGGTGAGCTGCGGCTCTATTTCAAGCAGGCCAGAAAGGTCTATTACATTCCCTACAGCGCTGTGCGCCGCTGCTTCCGCCGGGTGCAGCTTGTGCAGGCGAAGCTTTGCTGCGGCAAGGGCAATCTGGAGATAGAGAATCTTGTCATATGCGGCGAGGAGGGCGAGCTGGCCCAGGTGCAGCTCCCCGGTACCAAGGCCGCCAAGGTTTTAATGGCAGAGCTGGAACGCCTGATCCCGGAGGCAGAATTTGGCAAGCCCGCCGATGCTCCCGCCGAAACTGCCGGCGATTCCCCCGGAAAATTATAAAAATTCTTAAAATAATTGAAATTTAGGGCTTGTTTTTTGGGGAATTAAGCATTAGAATAAGAAAAAGATTCATAATTTGTTCATTTTCCGCAGGGATGGACGTATGCGCCTCTCCTGCGTGATTTTCTTTCAAACCCAAATCAGGAGAAACGTCCATGACCCCCACAGAAGCTTTAGAGATCCTGTTAAAATCCTATCGCAGCTATTACGACATCACCACCCATGAGGAGCCGGATGCCCTGTTCGCGGCAGAGGCTGTATTCCGCTCTCATGACGAGCAATATTTTCTGATAAAAAAAGCCGTTGTTTCGGAAGCGGAATCCAACGAGATCGTATTCATCGCTGTGGAGGACGCATTAGACGAGGCGCTCCTTCACCGCCTGGATGAAGCCGCCTGGAGTGCAGGTCTGGAACGCGTCAAGCCCCATCAGAGCCATAGAAATACAGATGTTACATTAATCGTCCTGGCGGACACGATTACGGCGGAAGCCAAGGCCGCTGTGAAAAAACTCCGCCACTACAAAAGCTACCGCTTCGGCCTTCAGGGCTGGAGCAACTATCGCTTGGTTGCCCTAGAGACTTCCTCAGGTACTCTCTCCTATAATCGGCTGGGCGGGAGTCTAAAGAATCTCTTTCGCAATATAAAATCACTACAGAAGTAGGAGAGTTGTCATGAGTGCTATACTAATCATTGTAGCAGCAATCGTCCTGCTGGTTCTGGGCTATATCTTTTATGGCTCATGGCTGGCAAAACAATGGGGCATCGACCCCTCCCGCAAGACCCCCGCGGTAGAAGTGGATGACGGCGTGGACTACGTCGTCGCCAAGCCTGCCGTGCTGATGGGCCACCACTATTCCTCCATCGCCGGCGCAGGCCCCATCAACGGCCCGGTGCAGGCCTCCGTTTTCGGCTGGCTGCCCGTGTTCCTGTGGTGCGTCATCGGTGGCATCTTCTTCGGCGGCCTGCAGGACTTCGGCTCCATGTTCGCCTCCGTCCGTCACGGCGGCAAGTCCCTCGGCGAGGTCATTGCCGATACCATGGGCGCTAAGGCAAAGAAGCTGTTCCTCATCTTCGCCCTGCTGGTGCTGATCCTGGTCATCGCCTCCTTCGTGAACGTGGTGGCCGGCACCTTCGCTTCCGAGAACACCGGCTTCACCACCGATCCCACCGGCAACGAGACCACAGCCATGGTGTCCGTTATCTTCATCATCCTGGCCATTGTCTATGGCATCTTCACCAACCGTGTTGGCGTCAAGACCGGCCCCGCCACTGTCGTGGGCGTCATCCTGATTGCACTGACCCTGGTGTTCGCTCTGAACTTTGGCCTGGCTATGAGCCGCACCACCTGGATTATCCTGATCGGCGCTTACATCGTCATAGCGTCTCTGGTGCCTGTGTGGATTCTGCTTCAGCCCCGCGACTATCTGTCCAGCTATCTGCTGTACGCCATGATGGCTGTGGCCGTGTTCGGTATCTTCTTCTCCGCTTTCGCCGGCACCGCCACCTTCGAGCTTCCTGCCTTTACCGGCTGGAGTACCGGCGTCGGCACCCTGTTCCCCGCCCTGTTCATCACCGTGGCCTGCGGCGCCTGCTCCGGCTTCCACAGCCTGATCGCCACCGGCACCACCTCCAAGCAGCTCGACAATGAGAGCCACCTGAAGCCCATCGGCTACGGCTCCATGCTGATCGAGTCCGCCCTGGCCATCATCGCACTGATCGCCGTCGGCATGGTGTTCTCCAAGTACACCGCCGGTGAGTTTGGCTCCCCTGCCGTGGCGTTCTCCTCTGGTATCGCCACCATGTTCGGCGCGGAGACCACCACTGTTTACGGTATTGTTTATGCGCTGCTGACCCTGGCCGTGTCCGTGTTCGCTCTGACCAGCCTGGACACCGGCACCCGTCTGAGCCGGTTCATGTTCTCCGAGCTGTTCCTGAAGGAGGGCGAGGCCACCTGGAAGGACGCCAAGGGCATCCGCAAGTTCCTGGCCTTCCCCCTGACCGGCACCCTGTTCATGGTCATTGTCGGCTGCGTCCTGGGCGGTCTCTATCTGGGGTCTGTTCGGTGCCGCGAACCAGCTCCTGGCCGGTATCGCTCTGATGGCCGTGGCCGCTTGGCTCGGCAACATCGGCAAGAACAACAAGATGTTCTTTATCCCCATGATCTTCATGCTGGTTGCCACCCTGACCAGCCTGATTATCACCATCATCAAGAAGGTCAAGCTGATTGCTGCGGCTTCCGCCGCCTGGGGCGACTGGTTCCAGCTCATCCTGGCCGCCGCTATGGTGGTTCTGGCTATCATCCTGGTTATCCAGGGCATCCAGACCTTCTCCGCTCAGATCAAGAACAAGAAGGAGCAGAAGGCAGAGGCCTGAGGCTGAATCATTCAACCGAAAACCCAACATACAAAAAAACTGTCCCATCCATCAGACGGGGCAGTTTTTTCTTTTGGTGTCTGGATTATAGCTTTTCCGCCGCCGCAACCACGGCCTCGAAGCCCATGACGTGACTTGCTTTCACCAGGACGGCGTCGCCCTTTTGCAGCAGCCCCGGCAGGGCCTCCAGGAGAGACGGCGTTTCTGCATACCAGGCGGTTCCCTCCCCTGCTCCGGCGACTATATCCTTCGCCAACGGGCCGCAGGCAATAACCTGCACACCCTTTTGCGTTGCATAGGCCCCCACCTGACGGTGAAGGGCAGAGCTGTTTTCCCCCAGCTCCCGCATATCTCCCAGAATGGCCACCTTTCTTCCAGGAAGGGCCGTCAGGCTGTCTATGGCGCTCTGGACGCTGGTTGGATTGGCGTTGTAGCAATCGTCCAGGATGATGACATATCCCGTGTCTATCATCCGGCCACGACTGCCCACAGTCTCATAGGTGGCAATCCCGGCGGCGATCTCCTCCCCGGTAAGCCCCAGCTCCAGGCCTACTGCCGCGCCCATCAGGGAGGCATAAATCATATGCTGGCCGAAGGCGGGAATCCGCACAGGAATGTCCTGTCCCTTTCCATGAATGACGCAGTGCATGGCGGAAACGCCCTCCGGTGCAACGTCCGTGGCCCGAACATCGCAGTTCTCACCCAGACCAAAAAGGATCTTCCGGCGGCCAAAATCATAGGCTTGCAGCAGCGGGTCGTCCCCATTTGCAATAATAAGGCCGTTTTCCGGCATACCGTTTACCATCTCCGCCTTGGCACGCAGCGCCCCAGGACGGTCTCCCAAAAATTCCAGATGGGCATCCCCAATGGCGGTGAACACGCCAATTTGCGGATGTACCATATTGGTGAGACGTGTCATCTCCCCAAACGTCTGGATTCCCATTTCCACAACGGCAGCCTGATGGTCTTCCCGCAGGCGGAAGATGGTCAGAGGAACGCCCAGCTCGTTGTTAAAATTCTTCTCCGTTTTCAGGGTGTTGAACCGTGCGGACAGGACGGCGGCAATCATTTCCTTGGCCGTCGTCTTCCCCACGGAGCCGGTGATACCAATGAAGGGGAAATCGAACTGGCTGCGGTAAAAGGCCGCGATTTCTCCCAGGGCCGCCTGCACGTCCGGCACCTGGATCTGCGGAACAGCCACCTCCACAAAGCGGCTGCACAGCACACAGGCCGCCCCCTCTTTGGCCGCCTGGGTTATAAAATCGTGGCCGTCCACCCGCGTCCCCGGCAGAGCCGCGAACAGGCAGCCGGGTTCCAGCTTTCGGCTGTCGGTGGTAATGGCGGTTATCTCCTCCTCTGGCAGGGGGAATGCAGATGTGCCGCCGGTTATCTCCTTAATGACGGCAGGCGTAAGATGTCTCATTGATTAGCCCTTTCTGTATGTAAATTCGTTATTGATATTTTTTCAGGGACGCCTCTATCAGCTTCTGGCAAAGCTGGCCGAAATCCATGCCCATGGCTATTCCCATTTGGGGAATCAGACTGGTAGGCGTCATGCCGGGAAGGGTGTTGGCCTCCAGACAGTAGCACACCCCGGCGCTGTCCATGATGAGGTCTACCCGGCCATAGACCTCCAGCCGCAGCGCGGCATAAACCCGTTCTCCCAAGGATTGAACCCGCTCGGTCTCCTCCGCCGTCAGCGGCGCGGGGCAAAGCTCCTCCGTCATGCCGGGGAGGTATTTGTTTTTATAGTCGTAAAAACCGCTCTTGGGGATTATCTCGATAACCGGTATGGCTTTGCCGTCCAGGAGGCCAACGGTCAGCTCCCGGCCAGCGATAAATTCCTCTGCCAGCACGCTGTCCTCATACTGAAACGCCAGCTCCAGCGCAGCCTCGTATTCAGACTGGGAACGAACGATGGTGGTTCCCACGCTGCTGCCCCCGGAACAGGGCTTCACCACGCAGGGAAAGCCGGGATTATCATAGGGCGTCTGACCCTTTCGGACAGTAATGCCGGAGGGAACCGTAATCCCCGCCTGCCGCAGCAGTTCCTTTGTCAGACTCTTGTTCATAGCCAGCGCGCTGCCAATATAGCCGCTACCGGTATAACGGACGCCGTATATATCGAGCAGCGCCTGAATTTTTCCGTTTTCCCCCTCCTCGCCATGAAGCGCCAGAAAAACCATATCCGCCGCCTGGCAGACCTCCAGCACATGAGGGCCGATAAGCCCCTGGCCAGGGCGCATCGCCCGTACATCGGCAAGCTCTGGAACCTTTTCGGCCACCATCGCCTGCTGGCCGCCGCTTTTTGTGAACAGCGTCTCCGCGCCATTCCATTCCGTCACGCCCAGGAACAGGTCAATCAGCGCCACAGAATAGCCCCGTCCGCGCAGCGCCAGGGCGATCCCCGACCCGCTGGACAGAGACACATCCCGCTCATGGGACAGGCCCCCGCACAGCACCGCAATATTCATATGTCATCACCTCTTTTGGATTTTATTGTACCACACACATTCAATTCCCGCAATTCCCTTCAAGCGTATTGTCATTTTCCCGTAAATATGCTACAATATTTCGGAACAAATAGGAAGGAATCAAATCATGCCTTATATCGTCATAGACCTGGAATGGAACCAGGCCATGAGTTCAAAATCATCTGTTTTTAATCACCTCCCCATCCATCTGCGGGGGGAAATTATCCAAATCGGCGCGGTCAAGCTGAAGGATGATTTTTCCCCTGGGGAGGAATTTCAATGCGACATCCGCCCTGTCTGGTTTCGCAAAATGCACTATAAGGTCAAAAAACTCACCGGCTTTGATGAAGAGCGCCTGTCCCACGGTCTGCCCTTCCCGGAGGCCATCCGCCAGTTTTTGGACTGGTGCGGGCCGGACTGCACCTTCATGACCTGGGGATATGACGACAGCGGCATCATGGAGCAAAACCTCATTATACACGACCTGGACATCGACTGGATAGGTACCTGGGTAAACCTCCAGCTCATATACAACAAGGCCACAGACGGCGACCGAAACCAGAAATCTCTGGAAACCGCCATGGAGCATTTCGGCATCCAGCAGACCCGCGTGGCTCATGATGCGCTGGGAGATGCATATAACACCGCCCTGATTTGCTCTCATCTGGATCTGGATGAGGGCGTAGCCCACTATGACGAGCTGCGCAGCCACCTTTCCAGCCGGGAGGCGCTTTGGGCAGGAGAAGACAATGCACACATCCGCTGTCCCGTCTGCGGTGAATACCTGACCCGCAGCCGCTGGGTCAGCCAGGGCGATCATCGCTATATGGCTCTGGCTGAATGTGGCGAGCATGGTTACTATTTAGCCCGTATCCGCGTCCGCCACAACACAGACAGCAACACCTGGCAGGCCAACCGTCTCCTGTATCAGGCAGATGACTCCATGGTGGAAAGCTTCAGGCGGCACCAGGCACATCCAAAAAAACGCCGCTATCGGAAGAAAAAAAGCTGAGTCCCGACGCTTCACCGACTGGTGGAGTTCGATACATAAATAGCTTATGCTATGCAAAAAACGGAGGAAGAACGTGGAAAAATATATCGAGACCATCGGCTCGATCATCGAAAAGCAGACAGTAAAAAATCCGAACAGCGCCAGGCGGCTACTGATGGCGGCTTATTCCTGGGTTCGCTTCAACAAGGGACGTGACAAGGGTACGGACGCCGTGGCGGCCCGAAACCGCATGAACGGCGCTGTTGCCGGAATGATTTCAGACTCCTTCCGTCGCCCGGAGCAGGCGGTTATGGTGAATATATTTATGCCCTGCGAGCAGCTTCATGCGATGGGCCTGCAGCCCATGTTCCCGGAGGGCATTTCCGTGTATCTCGCGAACACCGCCTGCCAACGGGTGTTTGGAGAAGCGGCGGAGGCGGCGGATGTGCCTGAGACCTTTTGCTCCTACCACAAAACCATGATCGGCGCGGCGGAAACCGGCGTCATGCCAAAACCGCTGATGATTGCAAACACCACCCTGGCCTGCGATGCAAACCAGCTTTCCTTCCGCCGTCTGGCGGAATTTTATCATGTACCCCAAACGGTGATTGACGTGCCGAGTCTGGTGAACGAGGAATCCGTGACTTATGTGGCGGATCAGCTTCGCACGCTGACGGAGCAACTGGAGGACTTAAGCCATCGCAAATTAAAGCCGGAGGCCCTGCAAGACGCCGTGGCCTGCTCCCGGCGAACACTGGAGGTATACCAGGACTATCTGTCCCGGCGGGGCAAGATAACCTTAAATTCCACCCTTACGGGCGAGCTATGTTCTCTGATTGCCGTGCATATTATGCTGGGGAGGCCGGAGAGCGAAAAATATATCCGCGACCTGGCTGCCGCCGGCGTTCCCAGAGACAGGAGCAAAAAACGGATATTCTGGATCCATGTCCCTCCCAACCGGCAGGACTCCATGAAGGATATTTTTGAAAACAGCGGACGCTGTGAGCTGGTCGGCTCCGACCTGGGCGCGGAATGCCCCGCCATGCCCGACCCGGAGCATCCCTATGAGAGCATGGCCCGGCGACTGGTATACTGTGTCAACAACGGCGCGGGTCAGCGGCGTTTGGAAAACGCCCTTCTGCGAGCGAAGCAGGCCGATGCCGATGGCGTCGTCTTTTTCTGCCACTGGGGCTGCAAGCAAACCATGGGCCTGGCCCAGCTTGGCAAGCAGATGTTTGAAGCCGAGGGTCTCCCCACCCTGGTGCTGGACGGAGACGGATGCGACGCCCGAAACGTGGCAGACGGTCAGATGGTCACACGGGTGAACGCCTTTTTGGAGCAGTTGGAGGCCGGGATATGACTGGATATACCTGCAAATACACGCCCATAGAGCTGTTTCGCGCCTACGGGGGCGAGGGTATGCTGTTCGACGAGGAGGCCCCGGACTTTCAGCTTGCCGAGTCCTGGACACATACGAATCTGTGCAGTCATGCAAAGGCCCTGCTGGAGCTTAACGCTTCTGCGGAGGAATTGGTATTGACAGACTGCTGCGACGCCGTGCGCCGGGTACATGACGTGCTGTACAAACGGAATAAACAACGTTTTTTATATCTTTTGGATCTGCCCCATGAGGAGGGAGACTGCGCCCGCGCCCGGTTCAAAAACGCACTGACCGCCTTTGCGGCGGAATACGGCGCGTTTCGGGGAACGGAATTTTCCAGGGAGGCATTTCTTGCCGCCTGCCGAGAGGGGTTCGATCCGTTGCCGGAAGAACCGTTTCTTGCCGTGCTGGGGGCGCGGGTCAGCCCGCCCCTGCTGGAGCTTTTGCAGGCACAGCTCTCCCTGCCGTTGGTAAATCTGACGTGTAGCGGCAACAGAAATTTGGAAGCTCCGCCGCAGGAAGCAGAGCATTGGGATTTCGACGAGCTGATGGACTGGTACGCCGGGGCGCTGCTACGGATGACCCCCTGTATGCGGATGAACGACGTCACCGCCCGCCGGGGCCTGACAGAGCGTCCCCATCTGAAGGGCATTATATATAACACCGTGAAATTCTGCGACTACTATGGCTTCGACTATGCGGCGCTGAAAAAACAGACGGCAATACCAATCTTAAAAATCGAATCGGACTACACCCCTCAGCCTGCGGGGCAGCTTTCCACCCGGCTGGAAGCCTTCGCGGAGAGTCTGGGTTTGGAAACAGGCAAAGGAGACATAAGAGTGAGTCACACGGAAAACGGCCTTTTCGCCGGCATCGACAGCGGCTCTACCACCACCAACATGGTGGTGCTGGACAGGAACAGAAAAATGGTGGCCTCGGCCATCGTCCGCACGGGAGCCAAGGCTCAAAACGGAGCCAGGGCCGCGCTGGACGCCGTATGTACGCAGCTTGGCATCGGGTCAGAGGCGCTGGACGCCATCATCGCCACAGGCTATGGTCGCAGCAACATTCCCTTTGCCACCGGCACCATGACAGAGATCACCTGTCACGCCAAGGGTGCACACTTCCTATATCCCCAGGTGCGGACGGTTGTGGACATCGGCGGCCAGGACAGCAAGGTCATCTGTCTGGACGAAAACGGAGCAGTGAAAAACTTCGTCATGAACGACAAATGCGCCGCCGGTACTGGGCGGTTCCTGGAAATGATGGCCCGCACCCTGGAGCTGGACATGGATCAAATGAGCCGCCAGGGCCTTACCTGGAAAAAGGATTTGACCATATCCAGTATGTGTACGGTATTCGCCGAGTCGGAGGTCATCTCTCTTATCGCGGACAACCACACCGACAGCGACATCATCCATGGCCTGAACAAGGCCATCGCCAGCAAGACCGCCTCCATGGTCACACGGGCAGGGGGCGCGGCCCCCTATATGATGACCGGCGGTGTGGCCCGGAACAAGGGCGTGGTGGGTCAGTTGGAGGAGCGGCTTGGCGCGGGGCTTTATATCGCCAAAGACCCTGATCTGTGCGGTGCGCTGGGTGCGGCCCTGTTCGCCGTGGAAGGAAGCGAGGAATAATATGGCAGGACGCAAGGACGAATTGAACCGGGTACTCTGGCCCTTTTATATTCTCGCGGTCATCCCGGCTATTTTATGCGCCAGGGCGGTGCAGCCGACGGGCTGGCAATGGGCGGCAGCGCTGGTCGGATTTTTCATTCTCTGGTCTGTGGGCCTGCTGCTTGTGTATATACTTATTGTGTATCTTCTGTCCCTGACTGTGGACATAAATAAGCCTGTGCCGGAAAATCACCCTTTTTTCCGCCGGATAGGGCTTTCCATCATAGGCCTTCTCTGCCGCTTCGGGCGTGTACGTCTCCACGGCGAGGGTTGGGAAAAGATGCCAGAGGGCCGGTTTTTGCTGGTATCGAACCACATATCCAACTATGACCCTATCGTAACACTGTGGCTTCTGCGGAAGCTTGATCTGGCTTTTGTGACCAAGCCGGAAAATTTGCGTATTCCCCTGGCGGGCGGCATTATCCACATGATGAATTTCCTGCCCATAGACCGGGAAAATCCCCGTCATGCCCTGGAGGCTATACAAGGGGCGTCCGACCTACTGGAGCGGGATGTTGCGGCTATGGGCATTTACCCGGAGGGTACCCGCAGCAAGGACGGTGTTCTTCTCCCCTTCCACGACGCGGTATTCAAAATCGCCAAACGGGCAAAGGTTCCCATCCTTGTGGCCACCGTGGAGGGAACGAACCATATCCACGAAAACGTTCCCCTGCATCACACTGACGTCACCCTGACCCTGCTGGAGGTGATGGACGCTTCCACCGTGGCCTCCCTGTCTACCAAGGACATCGGCACTCATGTACGGGCGCTGATGGAGGAAAAGCTGGGCCAAACGGCCTCGCCCGAATCGTAATATGCCAAATTATTATAAAATTTTGGTGTTAGTCAGCAAAAGGGTCGTTCGATCAGATCAACAGTAAGCCAGCC
>JAJQCH010000132.1 GCA_021202795.1 Oscillospiraceae bacterium | reverse complement strand
ACTCTATTGAAGCTTTTCGCGGATGTGTTCAACTTGCACTTGCAATTTTCGAATACAAAGAAGGAGATACAGGTAATGGAACGGTTTAAGCGCTTTTTTCAGCGACTGCTGCCGGAAAATGCGTCCCGCAGGGCCATGATTGCGGCGGAAATCGCCGTAGCCTTGGCGTTGATAGCGTTAATTGCATTTCTCCTGTTCGGCAATGATGTGACGGTCGATACCATATTGAGCTTCACCCCGGAAAATCTTTGGTTAGCGGCCCTGGTGTTCATGGGACTGTATGCTGTCAAGAGCGTTGTGGTTGTGATATACCTGAAGCTGCTGTACGTTGCGGCGGGGCTGGCATTTCCGCTGCCAGTGGCATTGGCGGTGAACATTGTGGGAACGGCGCTGGAAATGACGTTGCCTTACCTGTTTGGCCGCAGCCGGGGCCAGCGGGCCTGGAGCAGGTCACGGCCCGCCAGCCTGTGCTGCAAAAGCTGGCGACCCTCCGCCAGGCCAGCAACCGATGGTTTTCCATTCTCTGCCGTGCGGTGGGGATATTTCCGGCGGACGCAGTCAGCATTTTGCTTGGAGCCAGCGGTATGCCTTATCTGGATTTTGTGATAGGCGGTGTGCTGGGCTATCTGCCCTCTATGGTTATCACCACCGTGATGGGCCTGTGTCTGGAAGACCCTGCCTCTCCCGGCTTTATTCTGTCCACCGTCCTGTTTATACTGGTGCAGGCCTTCGCCGCCCTGGGCTTTTCCCTGTGGTGGAAGCATCATGCACCCAAATCATCCCCAATGGAGGAATCTGATAATGAATCTGCCCAATAAGCTGACGCTCTCCCGGATTGGCTGCACCGTCCTGATGGTTATATTTCTGCTGATAGATGGCCCGGTCTTTGCCTGGCTCAGCGTCCTGATGTTTGTGGCCGCGTCCCTGACGGATATGGCGGATGGTCATATTGCCCGCAGCCGGAATCTGGTGACGAATCTTGGCAAATTTATGGATCCCCTGGCGGACAAGATTTTGAACTATTCCGTCATGGTTCTTCTAATCCCGGAGGGGCTTATCCCGCCGGTGGCTCTGGTCATTATCCTGTTTCGGGAGTTTCTCGTCTCCGGCATCCGCCAGGTGGCCGTGGAGCAGGGGAAGGTTATTGCCGCCAATATCTGGGGGAAAATCAAGACCCTGGTGCAGGACGTCTCCCTGGCTGCTATTCTCCTGTTCCGGGCGGTGGGCGTGTCCTTCCTGGCGCCTATGTCCCTGGCCCTGATTTGGCTCTGCGCCGCCCTGACTGTCATTTCCGGCGTCATCTATCTGGCGCAGAACGCCGACGTTCTGCGGGAGTGAACGGCAGCGCATAATCCCCATAAAACCTGTGATTTACATACCTTTGCGCTTAAAAGAAGAAGTATTGGTGAACAGAACGGCACAATATAGCGTTCCGAGGGAAAAGGGATGCTGTGATGTGCCGTTTTTATGTTTTTATATAAAATCGAGGTCACAAGAAACCCTGGGCGTAGTGTATTGCATTTTGCCGGATGTCATGATATAATATGTTTTCGATTACGAGAACAAACCATATGCCAAAACGGCTGACCAACGGAGAATGACAGAGACAGACATGGCCGCAGTTGATTTTACAAAGCAGATGAAGCGGGAGTATACGATTCTCTCGCCGGATATTTTTCCCACGCACATGGAGCTGCTTCAGTCGGTGTTCGCCATCTATGGCTATAAGACCGAGGTGCTGCATTACGAGGGCCAGCAGGTCATCGACCGGGGGCTGAAATACCTCCACAACGATATGTGCTACCCGGCCATATGCGCCCTGGGCCAGCAGATATATGCCCTGACCTGCGGGGACTACGACCCACACAAATGCGCCCTGATTCAGTTCCAGACCGGCGGCGGCTGCCGCGCCTCCAATTATATCATGCTGCTGCGCAAGGCGCTGCACAACATGGGCATGGACTATGTGCCGGTGATTTCCCTGAGCTTTTCCGGCCTTGAAAAATATTCCGGCTTCAAGCTGACTCCTCTTATGATGACCGCCCTGCGGGCCATTATCTACGGGGATATGCTGCTGCTCCTGAAAAACCAGACCCTCCCCCGCGAGACGAACCAGGGCGACACCCGGGCCGTGGTGGATAAGTGGGTCTCGGAGCTTACGGAGCAGTTCCGCCATAAGAAGGGCCTTTCGGGCCGGAGCATGAAGCGAAATCTCCGCCGGATGGCAGAGGATTTCCATAATATTCCCAAAACAGACAAAAAGCTGACCCGCGTGGGCATTGTAGGAGAGATTTACGTGAAATACTCCTCCTTCGGCAACAACGGGTTGGAGGAGTTTCTGCTCAGCCAGGACTGCGAATACATGGTTCCCGGCGTGCTGGGCTTTTTGCAGTATTGCTTCGCCAACACGGAGATCGACCACGGCTACTACGGCGGCTCGATGCTGGGCGTCCTGGGCGGACGGCTGGCCGGGTATGTGGCGGACAAGTGGGAGGAGGATATGCTGGAGGCGCTGGCGGATTATCCCGAATTTGCGACCCCCGTGTCCTTCGACAAGGTGCGTGAGCTTGCCGCCAGGATTATCGACCCCGGTGTGAAGATGGGGGAGGGCTGGCTTCTCCCCGGCGAGACGGCGGAGCTGATAGAAAAGGGCTATACCAACGTGATATGCGCCCAGCCCTTCGGCTGCCTGCCGAACCATATCGTCGGCAAGGGAACCATCCGGCGGCTGCGGGAGCTGTATCCCGAGGCCAACATCTTCCCGGTGGACTATGACGCGGGGGCTTCCAAGGTGAACCAGGAAAACCGCATCAAGCTGATGCTGGCCATCGCCCGCGAACAGGAGCAGGAGCAGGAACAGGAGGCGCAGTATGAAGCGGTTGGGTGTTGACGTCGGCTCCACCACGCTCAAATGCGCGGTGGTGGACGAGGCGGGCGTGCTGCGCTTCGCCCGCTATATGCGGCATTATTCCAAGATAGACCAGCGGCTCGGGGAGCTGCTGCGCCAGGTGGTGGAGCAGTTTCCGGGGGAGAGCATGGAGGTGTCCCTATCCGGCTCCGCCGGGATGGGCCTGGCGGAGGAGGCGGATCTGCCCTTCGTGCAGGAGGTGTACGCGGAGCGGGTGGCCGTGGGCCGTCTGGCGCCCGGCACGGACGTCGTCATCGAGCTGGGCGGCGAGGACGCCAAGATACTCTTTCTCACCGGCGGCTTTGAAATGCGCATGAACGGCACCTGCGCCGGCGGCACGGGGGCCTTTATCGACCAGATGGCCGCTCTGATGGAAATATCCATCGAGGACATGGACGGCCTGGCCGCCCGGCATGAAAAGCTCTATACCATCGCCTCCCGGTGCGGCGTTTTCGCGAAAAGCGACATCCAGCCCCTTTTGAACCAGGGGGCCAGGAAGGAGGACGTCTGCGCCAGCATCTTCTATGCCGTGGTGAACCAGACTATCGCCGGGCTTGCCCAGGGCCGGGAGATTAAGGGGAATATCCTCTATCTCGGCGGGCCGCTGACCTATATCCCGGAGCTTCGAAAGAGCTTCGACCATGTCCTCCAGACGGAAGGCCTCTGCCCGGAAAACGCCCTGTATTATGTGGCCATGGGTGCGGCCTTCGCCGGAACCGGCCAGGCGCAGCCCCTGGACGAGCTGATTCAGCGGCTTCAGCACCGCAGCCGGGCGGGGCGCTATACCGCCTGCCCGCCGCTGTTTGAAAGCCAGGAGGAATACGACGCCTTCACCGCCCGGCACCGGGCGGCCTCGGAGGGCATCCAGCGTATAGATGCCCCAAGTGGGCCGATGTATCTCGGCATAGACGCAGGCTCCACTACGGTGAAGGCCCTGCTGTGCGACGGGGAGGGGAATATCCTCCGGCCCTTTTATACGCCCAATAACGGCAATCCCGTGCCTATCATCCGGGATTATCTCACAAAGCTGTATCAGGATTTCCCGGACATTGAGATCCGCGCCTCCGCCGTCACCGGCTATGGCGAGGACATCATCCGCAACGCCTTCGGGATAGACCGGGGCCTGGTGGAGACCGTGGCCCACTACACGGCGGCGAAGAAATTCCTTCCGGCGGTGGACTTTATCCTGGACATCGGCGGCCAGGACATCAAGTGCTTCCAGATACGAAACGGGGCCATCGACAGCATTTATTTAAATGAAGCCTGCTCCTCCGGCTGCGGCTCCTTTTTGCAGACCTTTGCCGGGGCCTTGGGCTACAGCCCGGCGGAGTTTGCAAGGCTTGGCCTGTTCGCCAAGAAGCCGGTTGACCTCGGCTCCCGCTGCACGGTGTTCATGAACAGCTCCGTGAAGCAGGCCCAGAAGGACGGGGCCACGGTGGAGGACATCGCCGCCGGGCTTTCCATCAGCGTGGTGAAAAACGCCCTGTATAAGGTCATCCGCTGCGCCAACGCGGAATCCCTGGGGGAGCATATCGTGGTGCAGGGGGGAACGTTTTTGAACGACGCCGTCCTCCGGGCCTTCGAGCGGGAGACAGGCCGCCAGGTCGTCCGCCCCGGCTACGCGGCCCTGATGGGGGCCTACGGCGCGGCCCTGTACGCCCTGGCTCATGAGGAGCAGCCCCACAAGGCGGTGCTGACGGCGGGGGAGCTGGAGCGATTTACCCACAGCGTCAAGGCCGTGACCTGCTCCGGCTGCGGCAACCACTGCAATCTGACCATCAACGACTTCGGCAGCGGTCGCCGCTTTATCGCGGGCAACCGCTGTGATCGGCCCGTTACCGGCAAGCGGGAGCAAGCGACCCACTATGACCTGTACGACTATAAGCTCTCTCTCCTGGAAAAATATCAGGGCGGGGCGCGGGAACCCGGAAAGCCCACCATCGGCATACCCCTGGGGCTGAATTTCTACGAGCTGCTCCCCTTCTGGCGCACATTCTGGGAGACCCTGGGCTTTAACGTGGTGGTGTCGCCCCTGTCCACCAGGGAGCTGTATCTCCGAGGGCAGTACACCATCCCCTCGGACACGGCCTGCTATCCCGCCAAGCTGATGCACGGCCATATGGAGGCGCTGCTGGACGAGAAGCCGGACGCCATCTTCTATCCCGACATGAGCTACAACGCGGAGGAGGGCCTGGGCGTCAACCACTTCAACTGCCCGGTGGTGGCCTATTATCCCCAGGTGCTGCGCCTGAACGTCCCCCGTCTGGGAGAGACCACGTTCATCGACGATTTTGTGAGCATCGCCGACCGGAAGCAGTTCACAAAGCGCATGGGGGAGATTGTGCAAAAATACTTCCCCGCCGTGCCGAAGGGGCAGATAAAGCCCGCGGCCCAGCGGGCCTATGAGGCGTATGATCAATATTTCCGCGACCTGCGGCAGAAGGGGCAGGAATACCTGGACATTGCCAAGGCCCGGAACCTGCCGGTGATCGTTCTGGCCGGCCGGCCCTATCACATCGACCCGGAGATAAACCACGGCATCCACACGCTTATCTGCCGCCTGGGGGCGGTGGTGCTGACGGAGGACAGCGTCAGCCATCTGGTGCAGTCCTTCCCGGTGAACGTGCGGAATCAGTGGACGTATCACGCGCGGCTCTATGCGGCGGCAAAATATGTGGCAGAAGCCCCGCCGGAGGCGAATATAAACTTGGTGCAGCTCGTGTCCTTCGGCTGCGGCGTGGACGCCGTCACCACGGACGAGGTGCGCGCCATCCTGGAGCGGAACGGCAAAATCTACACACAAATAAAAATAGACGAAATATCCAACATGGGGGCTGTGAACATCCGTCTGCGAAGCCTGTTCTCCGCCATCGAGGACAGGGGGAGGAGACAAACGACATGAGCATATGGGTCGCGCATATTCTTGCGGTCATCGTGAGCTATCTGATCGCGAGCATCAATCCGGCCATAGAGCTTTCCAAGGCCATTTATCATACAGACGTGCGTACCAAGGGCAACGGAAATCCGGGCTTCACAAACTTCTGGCGGAGCTTCGGCAGGCGGTACGCCTGGCTGGTGCTTGTGCTGGACGTGGTGAAGTCCCTGGTACCCTGCCTGGCGGCGGGCCTGCTCTACAGAGAGATGTTCGGCCTGTGGCAGGTGGGCGTCTCCGTGGCGGGCTTTGCCGCCATGCTGGGCCACGCCTATCCCCTATGGTATTGCTTCAGGGGCGGCAAGTGCGTCCTTGTGGGTGGGGCCTATACCTGGCTGGTGGACTGGCGGGTGGGCCTTATCGTCACGGCGGTGGCCCTGATTTTGCTAGTCAGCTTCCGCTATATGTCCCTCGCCACCATGAGCGGGGCGGTGGCTTTCCCTATTGCCCTGGCCGCCTTTGGGTTCCAGACCCCCGCCGTCATGGTCATTGCGGTCATGGCTATGGCGCTGCTCCTCTTCCGCCACCGGGAGAATATCTGCCGCCTTATCCATCACGAGGAGCCAAAATTCACCTTTTCCGAATGAGAAAAAGCAGAAAAGGAACCCCCTCACGCTGCCGACGCATGGTGAAGGGGTTCCTTCGCGGTATGACAAAGCGCAGAAGAGTCGTATTTTGCACAAATGTCGTCATTTGTCCGCTTGTCTGCGGCGTTAGTCTGTGCTATACTTATAGTCAAGAGAAAGACAAAATCGAGAAAGGCAAGGTTCATTAGCTATGACACAAAAAACTGCCATCGTGACCGATACTAACAGCGGAATTTTGACGGAAGAGGCCGAAGCCCTGGGGATCTATGTGGTTCCTATGCCGGTCATCGTGGACGATGAGACATATCTGGAAGGCGTTTCCATCACCTATGACGAATTTTTCCAGCGCCTGCGGGCCGGGGCCAGCGTCAGCTCCTCTCAGCCCGCCCCCGGCGACCTGATGGAGATTTGGGACAAAGCCCTGGAGGATCACGACGCGGTGGTGCATATGCCCATGTCCAGCGGGCTTTCCGCCTCCTATGAGTCGGCGGCGGCCCTGGCGGCGGCGGAGTATCCGGGCCGGGTCTATGTAGTGAACAACCGGCGCATTTCCATAACCCTGCGTTCCGCCGCCCTCCAAGCCAAGCGCATGGCGGACGAGGGTGTTCCCGCCGCCGAGATTGCCCGCGTCATGGAGCGAGACGGCCTGGACGCTAGCATATACGTCACGGTGAACACCCTGGAGCTGCTGAAAAAGAGCGGCCGTGTCACCGCCGCCGGCGCCGCCATTGGCACGGTGCTGAACATAAAGCCTGTGCTGCAGATCCAGGGCGGCAAGCTGGACGCCTATAAAAAGGTGCGGGGCATGAAGGCCGCCATGGATACCATGATTCAGGGCATTAAGACCGACCGGGAGACCCGCTTTGCCGGGCGGCCCGTGGAGATACGGGCGGCCTGGTCCGGCGCGGAGGAAGTGGGGGAGAACTGGCGTCTCGCCGTGGCGGAGGCGTTCCCTGACGTCACCGTCGAAAAAGACCCCCTGCCCATCAGCATCTCCTGCCACGTGGCCGAGGGCGCTCTCGGCGTCGGCATCATCCCCCTGGTACCTATGGAGGGTGTGGAATGAGGGCCGCCGTGCGTTACTTCTCCCGCTCCGGCCATACGGAGGCTCTGGCCAGGGCTATTGCGGAGGGCGCTGGTGTAGAGGCTGTCTCTGTGGACAAGCCGGAGGCGGTGTTGGAGGAGCAGACGGACGTGCTGTTTATCGGCGGCGCACTGTATGCCTATGGACTGGACAGGCACATGAAGGACTACCTTGCCGCTTTCCCGACGGGTCAGGCGCGGAAGGCGGTACTGTTTTCCACTTCACTTCTTTCCCGTCACGCCCTGGATATTCTCCGTCAGTGCCTGGCGGAAAAGGGCATCCCAGCAGAGCTGGAGACCTTCTATGTTCGGGGCAAGCCCTCGGCAGAGGATTTGCAAAAAGCTTCTGAATTCGGAAAACGCTTCGCAGAGTGATGATTTAATACAGGATGGCGCTGCCAAAACATACGTTTTGGCAGCGCCAATTTGCTTACTTCATGCCGTTTTCGTAGGCTTCGATCATTTTCTTGACCATCTGACCGCCGACGGAACCGGCCTGCTTGCTGGTCAGGTCGCCATTGTAGCCCTGCTTCAGGTTGACGCCCACCTCAGAGGCGGCCTCCATCTTGAAGCGATCCATGGCCTCGCGGGCGTTGGGGTTCACAAGATTGTTAGAATTAGACATTTTATTGCAACTCCTTTTCTCTGCTTTGGACGGGGAGGATCGGCTGTCTGAAACGGTCATTGGCCATATCACATTGCCGCCCTCACGACTTGTCCGGCTATATGTTCTGCATTTTTGCCGCAGATATGAAAGGCAATTTTTTGTGTGTTTTGATGATTCATGGCAATTCGCGGAAGGTCGGCCTGCATTGACGGCAAGCGGTCAAAAGTATATAATAGCTCCATCAAAATCCACGGAAAAGCGGAGAGAAAACGGCTATGATAACAAATGTGCTGGAATACCTGGACGCCTCGGCGGCGCGGGTTCCTGATAAAATTGCCTTTGGGGATGAGAAAACGACCCTGACCTTCGCCCAGCTTCGGGAGAAGTCCCGGCGGGCGGGGAGTTATCTGGCGGAACGCATTGGGCGGGGTCAGCCGGTGGCGGTGTATATGGAAAAAACGCCGGACTGTCTGGCGGCCTTTTTCGCAGCGGTCAGCGCCGGGTGCTTTTATGTCCCCTTGGACACGAAAATGCCCCCCGACCGGGTGCGGCTCATATTCGATACCTTACAGCCAGCCTTTGTGTTCTACGACGGGAAAAACGCCGAGGCGGCCAAGACCCTGGCGGGAGACGTTCCCGCCGCCCTCTTTGAGGACGCCTGCGAGACGGCGGAGGACGAGGCGGCGCTGGCGGCCATCCGGGCGGCCCATGTGGACACGGACTTGTTATATGTCCTGTTCACCAGCGGCTCCACCGGCGTACCCAAGGGTGTCACCATCAGCCACCGCAGTATGATAGACTATGCCGAGTGGCTTCACGACGCCCTGGGCGTTGACGAACACTGCGTTTTTGGAAATCAGGCCCCATTTGTGTTTGATAACTCCACGCTGGATATATACAGCGCGGTGAAAAACGGGGCTACCCTCTGGATTATTCCGCGCAAATGTTTTTCCTTCCACAAATCCATGATGCGGTTTCTGGCGGAACATGAAATCAACACCATCTTTTTTGTGCCGTCGGCCCTGATCGCCATCGCAAACTCCGGCATATTGGATGTAACGCAGCCCACAAGCCTGGAACGGGTGTATTTTTGCGGGGAGGTCATGCCGAATCGGCAGCTAAACCAGTGGCGGCGGGCCTTGCCAAACGCCAGCTTCTGCAATATGTACGGCCCGACGGAAATCACCGACGTCTGCGCCTATTATGTCGTAGACCGCCCCTTTGACGACGATGAACCCCTTCCCATTGGCAAAGCCTGTGAAAATACCCGGTTGCTGCTGCTGAATGAAGACGACCAGCCTGTGGGGGAGGGCGAGACCGGGGAGATATGCGTGCTTGGCACCTGCCTGTCTCTGGGGTATTACAACAACCCGGAGCAGACGGCCAGGGCCTTTGTCCAAAACCCGCTGAACAGGGCCTTTTCCGAGCGGATGTACCGCACCGGCGACCTGGCGAAGTATAACGAGCGGGGGGAGATCATGTTTCTGGGCCGGAAGGATTTCCAGATAAAGCACCAGGGCTGCTACCGGGTGGAGCTGGGGGAGATCGAGAACATCCTGCTGTCCATCCCCTCTGTGTCCAACGGCTGCTGCCTGTTCGACGAAGAAAACGACGAGATATACTGCCTCTATGTGGGGGAAGGAGACGAAGCCGCTCTGGTACCCCAGCTACGGGAAAAGCTGCCCCCCTATATGATGCCAAACCGCTATGTGCGCCTGGAACGGCTGCCCATGACCATCAATGACAAGATAGACCGGGTCGCCCTGCGAAAGACCTATATCGTACAGTAAGGAGAAAAATATGGAGCTTATACACGGTTCGCCCCTGGATATGACCGGGCGGCTTGACAAGGAAATTCGGGCCTATCGCCTGCTGGACGGCCAGGGGGTGGAATTTGACCGCACCGACCACCCCGACCAGCCCGCCACCAGCATGGAGGTGTGCGCCAGCGTGGACGCGATTTTGCAGGTGCATATATGTAAGAATCTGTTTCTGTGCAACCGCCAGAAGACCAGCTTCTATCTGCTCATCATGCCGGGAGATAAGCCCTTCCGCACCAAGGAGCTGTCCCATCAGCTTGGGGTTGCGCGGCTGTCCTTCGCCGATGCGGAGCATATGGAGGAATACCTGGATGTTACCCCCGGCAGCGTGTCCGTGCTGGGGCTGGCCAATGACAGGGAAAATCATGTCCAGCTCGTCATCGACGAGGACGTGCTGGGGGAGGAGATGTTCGCCTGCCACCCCTGCGTCAACACCAGCTCTGTCCGCTTTCGGACGGCGGATTTAGTGGAAAAGCTCCTGCCCGCCATGGGGCATACGTATATTTCCGTCCATCTGGAGGGGGACGAGGGAGAACGCCAATGAGATGGCTCCGACGCTGGATTCCGGCAATCCTGCTGCTGTGTCTGTCTGGCTGCACCATACGGGAGGCAGCGACTGAAATGGAGGGACTGGCGGAGTCGCTTTTAGCGACGGCAGCGGCCCAGGTGGAAACGGAGGCCGCCTCCCCTGCGCCAACCCAGAGTACGGAGGAACTGTATGAACAAATTCTGGCCGGGCTGGAAGCATATGAGACGGAGATAGTCCTTTATAACTGCGACGGAGAGGATGTGGCCGCCGCTTATAAGCAGGTGGTGGCGGAGCATCCAGAGCTGTTCTGGGTCAGCGAGGGCTATCGCTGGTCTTCCGTTACCAGGGGAGAGGAGACCACTGTCACCCTCACGCCGACCCTCTCCGGGGAGACGGAGGAGGAAATCAAAGAAAAGCAGGCGACGCTGGAGGCGGTGACGGATGCGATTACCGGCCAGCTAGAGGAGACCACGGATTATCAAAAGGCGCTGTTCATCCATGATTACCTGGTGACGGCTGTGGATTATGACCAACAGGAGGCGGCGCGAATTGCCTCCGGCTACTATCAGGATACTCTTCCTGACTGCGCCACCGCTTACGGCGCGCTGGTAAAAGGCAGCGCGGTCTGCTCCGGCTATGCCAGAGCCTTTCAGCTCCTGGCACAGTCGATGGGGCTGACCTGTGTCTGTGTGTCCGGCCAAGGGCTGGAGGGGGGCGCTCATGAGTGGAACGCCGTGGTCATGGACGGGGAATGGTACTATGTGGACGTGACCTGGGACGACCCGGTGTACGCGGGCCTCTCCACCAGCGTGGTGTCCCATGAGTTTTTTGGTGTCACCACGGCGGAGCTGCTGCTGACCCATACCATAGACGAGGAACAGAACGCCCCGGACTGTACGGCGGTGACGTATGACTATTTCCGCTGGAACGGACTGTTTTTTGAAGATTACGACCGGGCGGCCCTGGCAGCCCTGGAGCTGGGGACGGCCTTTCAAATCAAATTTGCCGATTCGGAGACGCTGAACCAGGCGGTGCAGGATCTGTTCAGCGGTCAGGGTGTGTTCGATCTGGCCCCGTCCTGGGCCAGCAGCGTGCAGTATTCCCAGGGAACCTCCGGCCTGGTGCTGACGGTAGAATTTAGTTAAGGAGACGAGCGCTGTGCTGCAACGATTTTCCATTGAGAGCGAGACCCTGGCCCAGGCCGGGCTGGCGGCGAAAAAGCCCAGGCTGGTGTTTCAGCTTCTTATTTTCCTGGCGGTGATGCTGGCGTCCAGCGGAGTGATGGGCGTACTCATCGGGCTGCTCCTGGGGATCGGGGCGGACGAGTCCTGGTATACCCTTCTGTCCCTGCTTGCCTGCGCCGCGGAAATTGCGGTACCCATTCTATACTGCGTCTGCCTGGAACGGCGGTCTGTGCGCTCTATAGGCTGCGGGAAAAGGAGCTGGCTGAGGGAATACCTGCTGGGCTTTGTCGTCGGCGCTGCTGTGCTGTGCGCGGCGGCGGGGCTGGCGGCGGCCTGCGGCGCCATGTCGTTCCGGCTGAACAGCGGCGTTTCCTGGGGGATGCTGGCCCTGTTCCTCCTGGGCTTTCTCATCCAGGGGGCCGGGGAGGAATTTATGCTCCGGGGCTATTTTATGGTGTCCCTGGCAAACCGCGTTCCTCTGGCGGCGGCGGTGGGGATCAGCGCCGTGGTTTTTGCCCTGCTGCACCTGGGAAATGACGGGGTCACGGCCCTGGCCATTGTGAACCTGACCCTGTTCGGGGTGCTGGCCGGGGTATATATGCTTCGGCGGGACAGCATATGGGGAGTGTGCGCCTTTCACAGCGCCTGGAATTTCTTCCAGGGAAACATTTTGGGCGTTCAGGTCAGCGGCGGGAGCATGGGGCCGTCCCTGTTCAGCGCCTCCGTTAGCGGCAGCGATTGGATAAACGGCGGCAGCTTCGGCCTGGAGGGCGGGCTGGCCGCAACGGTGGCGCTGGCCGCCGGAATCGCCCTGGCGCTGCTTCTGCCAAAGAAAGGCAGAGACCGAACAATCAAATTTTAACAAAGATGTAATAATATTGTAACATCTAATTCACCCATGGAAATGGCTTTTTCTGTAAAATCCTATCATACAATCCCTTACACATTTGGGAGCGTAATTTACCAGCGCTTGTGCGTAAGAGCGTGCGAGCTATGGGATTATCAAAAATCCAGGAGGCTATACCATGAAAAAGCTGTTGTCCATTATGCTTGTATTATGTCTGTGCCTGACCCTGATGGTCGGATGCAGCAGCTCCTCTGATGAGACGGAGGAAACAGATACCACCGAGACGGAGGAGACAACCGAGGAAGAGTCCACTGAAATCGAGGAAGCCACCGAAGCGGAAGAATCCACTGAAACCGAGGAAGCCACCGAGGCGGAAGAATCCATTGAAACCGAGGAAGCCACTGAGGCGGAAGAATCTACTGAGACTGAGGAGACCACTGAAGCGGAAGAATCTGCTGAAGCCGAAGAGTCCACAGAGGAAGCAGACGACGCCAGTGAGGCTGAGGAAAACGCAGAAGCGGAGACCGAGGCTGCGGATGAGGCTGAGACCGATTAAAAAAGAGCATACAGCAGGGGCCTGAATCGAAACCATGTTTCCATTCAGGCCCCTGTTTTACCATCTTCGGATATTGGCGGATATATCCCCCAGTGCTTCCGCTGCCTCCATGGAGCAGGCGTCCCGGCGGGCCAGGTCGCACAGGCTTACCATGCCCACAAGCCTTCCCCCGTCTATGACCGGCAGGCGGCGAACCTGCTGCTGGCGCATGGTCTGGGCGGCGGCGTCTATGTCGTCCCCGGCGGCGCAGGTGTTTACGCCCCGGCTCATCACCTCCCGGATCTGGGTGCTTCCGGCGGGGAGGTCAACCGCCACGCAGCGGGTGACGATGTCCCGGTCGGTGACGATGCCCAGCAAGCGGCCACCGTCGTCGCAGACCGGCAGCGCCCCCAGATTATGCCGCTTCATCAGCCTTGCGGCGGCGGACACCGGCTCCTGCTGGCCGATGGAGACAATGCTGTCTGTCATAATATCCCATACTTTCATTTTCTGCCCCCTGGTGATATAATAAGGTATAGCCTATGGCTATGTAGGGGTGGATAATGATAGTATGCCCGGCCCTGGGGCGGCTTATTCCACCAGGCTCAAAAGGGTGGGGGCGACGGCGTCCGCGAAAAGCTGCACGGCGGTGATGGCCTCCTGCAATGTGTTCCCGGCGGTGCCTACCTCCATGAGAAGGCTGCCGGTGGTGAGCTGTTGGTTATAGCGGTAATCGCACAAGGTCGTGGGCCGCATCAGGGTCTCATAACGCGTGGCCACCGTCTGCTGAAGGGTCAGGGCCAGGGTGAGATTTTCCCGCCAGTTGGGGTGAGACAGGTTCACGTCCGAACCCATGACGAACATGATTTGGGCCACGGTCTCCCCGGCGGCCTGGGTCACGGTTTTATAAATTGTATCCCCCTCGCCCAGGGCGTCCCGGTGCAGGTCGATGATCAGGGCAATGCCGGGATTTTCCGCCAGATATGCCTCGATGGCCTCGCCGGAGCGGGCGTAGGAGCCGTTGTAGCTGGGGTAGTCGTACAGCTCCGTGTCGTGCAGCACCCGCAGCCCGTAGGCGGACAGCGTGTCTGCCAGCGCCTGGCCCACCCGGACGACGCTGTAATTGATGTCTGTGGTGCGGTATTCGGCGGTAGCTTGGTATACATCGTCCCCCTCCGGGGTGTACGCCTCCGTCCCGTGGGTGTGCATGATGAGGATCTGATACCCTTCCGCCGGAAGGGTCAGGCTCAGTTCCTCCGTCAGCAGGGCGGATACATCCACCTGGTAATCGGTGCCGTTATTGAGGATGTCGCCGGTGACGGTGGTGGATAAGACCGTGGTGTCCAGGCTCCAGTCCGGCATAGCGGGAACGGGAGTGGCCTCCGGCACGGGTGTTGGCGTGGGAACATATGTAGCCTCCGGCGTGGGAGAAACCTCCATTTCCAATTCGTTCGCAGCTTCCGGCGTTGCCAAATAGGTGGGTGTTGGCACAGCGGTAATGATTTCTGTTGGGACAGCGACTTCTTCTGTGGCATAAAAGTCTCCCGCGGCGACGGACTCCTCTTCGGCTAACACGGGAATCGCCCCGGACAGTATGGCCAGCGCACCGAAGCAGCACAGCAGAAGCAGCGCGGACAGCAGCTTGGTTTTCATATACAGGCCCCCATTTCTGTTGTATAAATAGGAAAGAATATACTTATATGAAGTATATGCGGGGAAAATTTTGAATATGAATCTTTTTGCCCAAAAAATTTTGGCGCATTGTAAAATGAAACTGCAATAGTAAAAAGAATATCCATA
>JAJQCH010000026.1 GCA_021202795.1 Oscillospiraceae bacterium | reverse complement strand
ACCCCACCCCATACCGGGTGTGGGTGTCGGAGATCATGCTCCAGCAGACCCGCATCGAGGCGGTGCGGGGGTATTTTGATCGCTTCATGGCCGCGCTTCCCACGGTGGAGGCCCTGGCCGCCGCTTCGGAGGAGACGGTTTTAAAGCTGTGGGAGGGCCTGGGCTATTATTCCCGCGCCCGGAACCTGCGCCGGGCGGCGCAGATCATCGCGGCGGATTACGGCGGCCAGCTTCCGGCGGATGTGAAGGCCCTCCGGGCTTTGCCGGGCATCGGGGATTATACCGCCGGGGCCATCGCCTCCATCGCCTTCGGCCTGCCGGAGCCTGCGGTGGACGGGAATGTGCTTCGCATATGCGCCCGCCTGACCGCCTGCGGGGAGAGCGTCGGGGACGGAAAGGTGAAGCGCCGGTTCCAAGAGGCGCTGAAGGCCCAGTATCCTTCCGAGCGGTGCGGGGACGTGACCTCCGCCGTTATGGAGCTGGGGGAGACGGTGTGTCTGCCCGGAACGCCGGACTGTGACCGCTGCCCCCTGGGGGAACTGTGCCTGGCCAAGGCCCAGGGGCGGCAGACGGATTACCCCGTCATGCCGGAAAAGCGCCCCCGGCGGATACAGCCCAGGACGGTGTTTATCCTGACCTGCCGGGGCCGGACGGCCCTCCGCCGGAGGCCGGACAGGGGACTGCTGGCGGGGCTGTGGGAGCTTCCCAACGCAGAGGGGTGCCTGGATGAGGGGGAGGCCCTGGCCCAGGCCGCCGCCTGGGGCTGTGAGCCGGTGAGAGCCGCCCCCTGCGGGGAGGCCGTGCATATTTTCACCCACCTGGAATGGCATATGACCGGCTGGCGCATAGAATGTGCCGCCGCGCCGGAGCGGTTCGTCTGGGCGGATGAGCGGGAGCGGGAGCGCTATCCCATTCCCACCGCCTTCCGGGCCTATAGAGCTTTACTTTGAAAGGAAGGGAATCCTATGAAACGATTGACAGCCATCCTGCTGATCCTGCTGGTGCTGCTGGGGACGGCGGCTTGCAGCGTGGACGGCGTTACGGAGGACGCGCAGGAGACCGCCGCGACCACAGAACCCGCAGAACCCGCAGAGACCTCGGCGGAGGAGAACGACGGGGACGAGGCGTCGGCAGGGGAGATCGATCCCCCTCAGGCGGAGGCGTCCGCCTCTGACGCGGTGGACGCAAGCCCCGCCTCGGACACGGACGCTGTGACCGGCGGGGAGGAACAGACCGGGGAGGCCCCGGAAACGACGGGCTTCGACTATGACGCTCTGACGGCGGAGGACTGCGTGGAGGACGCCTGGCCGGAGGAGGGCGTGCTGCCCCATATCACCCTGGACTGCCAGGGGGCGGAGGACATCAACGCCGCCATTGACGAGGCGTTCGCCGCCTATGCGGACGACCCCATGTGCATTGTGTATTACCAGTACTTCAAAAATGAGCAGGTACTCAGTATTCTGATGGTGCTGGATTACCAGACGGATTATAAGATCTATACCCCCTATAACCTGGATCTGTCCACCGGGCAGGAGATGACCCCGGAGGAGCTGATGGGCCTGTTTGACATCACGGCGGAGGAGCTGGCCGCCCTGGAGCTGGAGCTTCTGGGCCAGGAGTTTGAATACCAGTACGGCGGCCTGAAATCCTCCGATGAGGATTTTTATCAGCAGCAGTATGACCGCACCGTGGCCGACGAAAACGCGGACACCGACCGCCTGTGGATCGGCGGGGACGGGCAGCTCTATTTCGTGGGCCGGATTTATGCGATGGCCGGCGCGGACAGCTACGAATACATCATGGGCAGCGGACTGACGCTGGAATAAATCACGGGGCCGTCCCAGAACATCTGTTTTGGGGCGGCCTCTTTGCGTCTTTTTTCGGGTTGCTCGTTTGTGTGATTATGGTATAATAATGTCAGGTCGTTATTATATTTTGATTTTAATCGTCTTGCTCCTGCCTTTCGGGCGGGAACGCAGGGTATGGTATAAGCTGAAAAACGTATGGCGGGGCTGTGTTATGATTCGACTGATATTGGGCCGGGCCGGGACGGGAAAGACGGCGCGGATTTTAGAGGAGATCGCCCAGGGCGTAAAAGAGGGCCAGGGTGGTATAGTGCTGCTGGTGCCGGAGCAGTACAGCCACGAGGCGGAGCGGGAGCTTTGTCTCGCGGCGGGAGATACGGTAAGCCGGTATGCGGAGGCACTGTCCTTCACGGGACTGGCAAGACGGGTATTCGCCCAGATGGGCGGCGCCAGGCCGGTTATGGACAGGGGCGGGCGGCTGCTGTGCATGGCGTTGGCGGCGCAGGCCGTCCAGGGGAGCCTGCGGGTCTATCGCCGGAACGTCCGGGAGCCAAAGACCCTGGAGGGGATCCTCCGCACGGTGGAGGAGCTGAAAAACGTCGGCGCGGACGGTCAGACCCTGGCGGATATGGCGAACCGCACCCAGGGGGCGCTTTCCGACAAGCTTTTGGATATGTCCCTGCTACTGGAGGCGTACACCGCCGCCCAGAGCCGCAGCGCCGTCGACCCGGCGGAGCGGCTGAAGACCCTGGCCTCCCTGATTGGAGACAGCCCGGTGGCCCAGGGCCGGTTTTACCTGGACGGCTTTTCCGACTTCACAGCCCTGGAAAAGGACGTCCTCCTGGCGCTGATACAGGCGGGAACGGATATGACTGTCTGCCTGACCTGCGGAAGCGAGGAGGACGGGGCTTCCCTGCTGCCGATGGAGACCGCCCGCTGGTTTGAGGCCGCTGCGGCGGAGTACGGAGTGCAGTGCCGCCGGGAGGAGATGGAGACGGAGAATGACCGGCCCGCCGCCCTGGCGTATTACTGCGACCATCTGTTCGACTTTTCCAATGCCGAGCCGCCGGAGGCGGGGGATGGAATAATGCTGGTCACGGCCTCGGACGTTTATGAGGAATGTGAGCTGGCGGCGGCCAGAATGGGCGAGCTGGCCCGCGCCGGGTGCCGGTATCGGGATATGGCCGTGGCCGTCCGGGGCTTTGAGGATTATCGGGCCGCGCTGGAGAGCGCCTGCCAGCGGTACGGGATTCCCCTGTTCCTCTCTGGCCGGGGGGATACCCTGCGGAAAAGCGTGTCCATGGCCGCCCTGTCCGCCCTGGAGGCCGTGAACCGGGGCTATGAATACGAGGCAGTGTTCGGGTATCTGAAGACCGGCCTGTCTCCTGTCGGTCTGGCGGACTGCGATAAACTGGAAAATTATGTTATTTTGTGGGGCGTCCGCGGGAATCAGTGGGACAGACCCTGGGCCATGCACCCGGAGGGGTATAACCGTCCCTTTGACGAGGCAGCTGTCCAGAAGCTGGAGGAGCTGAACCGTCTGCGGGAGCAGGTCATCGGGCCGCTGAAAGCGCTGGAGCGGGCAGTGAAGGCCGCCAATACGGCCAGGGAACAGGCCCAGGCTCTGGGAAATTTTCTTGTAAGCATAGGACTGCCGGAACGGGTGGAGAACCGGGCGGCGGAGCTGGAGAGCGAGGGCCGGCAGGAGACGGCGGCGGAATATGGCCGTCTGTGGGACGTGGTGTGTTCGGCCCTGGAGCAGTTTGCCGCCGTGCTGGGCGATATGTCCATGGACGGAGAGCAGTTCCAGGGACTGTTTTCCCTGATGCTGTCAACCTATGACGTGAACGTTATCCCCGTGTCCCTTGACCGGGTGGCTGCCGGAGATATGGACGGGATGCGCCGCCGGCATATTAAGCACCTTCTGGTGCTGGGGGCGGCGGACGGACGGCTGCCTGCCCCGGAGCAGACGGGGAGCCTGTTCACCCCGGACGAGCGGGAGGAGCTGGCCGCTCTGGGCCTTGGCCTGGGCGGGCCGGAGGAGGATATGGCCCGCGAGCTGGGGCTTATTTATAGCTGCCTGTCCCTGCCCTCGGAGACGCTGTATATAAGCTGGCCCCGGTCGGACGGGGCGGGAGCGGAGACCCGGCCCTCCATGGTGGCGGAGCGTGCCAGGGCGCTGCTGGGGCTTGTCCCTGCGGCGGGAGACCTGCCGGCGGCCCGGACGTTTTCCCAGGAAGGGGCCTTTTTCCTGGCGCTCCGGGGCCAGATGGGGGAGAATGTGCCGGCGGCCAGGGCTGCGAGGGACTATTTTCTTCAAAAGGGCCAGGGCCGGCAGCTTGAGCGGCTGGCGGGCGCCATGGAAAGCAGCCGCCGCAGCCTGTCCCCGGAGGCGGTGCGGGCGCTGTATGGGGCGAAGCCCGGCCTTTCCGCCACACGGGCGGAGAAATTCGGGGACTGCCGGTTTGGATATTTCCTCCAATACGGCCTGCGGGCAAAGCCCAGGCAGCAGGCGGTCTTTGACCCCAGGGACTACGGCACCTTTATGCACTATATTCTGGAAAATGTGGCGAGAGAGGCCATGGCTATGGGAGGCTTTTCCGCCGTCACGGAGGCCCAGGTGCAGGAGCTGGCGGATAAATATGTGGATCAGTACATCACCCAGGAGCTGAACGATTTTGCTGACAAAAGCCCCCGGTTCATCTATTTGTTCCGCCGCCTGCGCCATACGGTGCGGGAGGTGACGGCGGATATGTGGCGGGAGCTGAAGGATTCCAAATTCCAGCCCATCGACCTGGAGCTGGATTTACAGGCGGAGGGGGTATTAGCCCCTGCGGAGGAGGATGAAACGCCCCTTTCGGGCCGGGCCGACAGAGTGGACGGTTGGGTGCATGAGGGGGTGCTGTACCTCCGGGTCACGGACTATAAGACCGGGGTGAAAAAGTTTTCTCTGTCCGACGTGTGCCAGGGAGTGAATTTGCAGATGCTTCTCTATCTTTTCACCCTGGAAAAGCGGGGACTTGCCCATTTTGGAGCGGAGGAGATCCGCCCCGCCGGGGTGCTGTACGTCCCCGCCCGGTTCGGAACGGTGAACGCGGAGCGGGATGTTACCGACCAGGAGCTGGCGGAGCTGCGCCGCACCAGCGCCAAACGAAGCGGTCTTGTCCTTTCCGACCCGGCGGTGCTGGAGGCCATGGAGCCGGGGGAGGAAAAACGGTATATCCCCGTGCGGCTGACGAAGGCCGGGGAATACACCAAGGCCAGCATGGAGAGCCTCGCGAGCCTGGAGCAGTTCGGGGCGCTGAGCCGGTATATCGACAAGACCCTTTCCGACCTAGCCGCCGAGCTGCGGGCCGGGAGCGTGGCGGCAGACCCCTGGTTTAAGTCGGCCCGGGACAACGCCTGCCAGTGGTGCGAGTTTCAGGAGGCGTGCCTGTTCGACCCGGCGGGGGACGGCTGGCGGGTGCGCTCCCATTTGACGGCGTCCCAGGCGTGGGACAGAATAGGAGGGGGACAATGAGCGGCTTTCGGCTTACCCCGGCCCAGGAGCGGGCGGTCAATACCAGAGGGGTTCCCGTGCTGGTCAGCGCGGCGGCGGGCAGCGGCAAAACAAGAGTGCTGACCGAGCGGCTGGTGGCCCGCGTTCAGGAGGGGGAGGACATCACCCGCCTTCTGGTCATCACCTTCACCCGCGCGGCGGCGGCGGAGCTGCGGGGCCGGATCCTCACGGAGCTGAACGGCCTTCTGGCGGAGAACCCCGGCGACCGCCGCCTCCGGCGGCAGAGCGCTCTGCTGTATCGCGCCCAGATCGGCACCATTGACAGCTTCTGCGCCGACCTGGTGCGGGAAAACGCCCACCTGCTGGGCATTTCCCCCAGCTTTTCCATCCTGGACGAGGAAAAGGCCCAGACCATGCGGGCCAAGGCGCTGGAGGACGTGCTGGAGCGGGCCTATGAGACCATCGAGGAGGACGAGGGCCTGCGCCTGCTGGTGGACAGCGTGGGGGCCGGGCGGGACGACAGCCGCCTGGCGGAGCTGATACTGACCCTGGACAACCAGCTTCAAAGCCGGGCCTTCCCTGAGCAGTGGGCGGCGGAAAAGCTCTCGGCCCTGGACGTTTCCGGCCTGACGGACGCGGGACAGACGCCCTGGGGGGCCTGGCTTCTGGCGGATGCGGCCCAGGAGGCGGCCTATCGGGCGGCAGAACTGGAAAACGCTCTGACCTTCATGGCCCAGCCGGGAAACGAGCCGCTTATGAAGGGCTACGGCCCCGCCTTTTCCGATATGGCCCTGATGCTGCGGGACGCGGCCCGCGCCGCCGGGGAGAGCTGGGATAAGACCGAAACCATTCTCTCCCAGCCCCATCCCCGCCTTGGTTCGGTGCGGAAATTTGAGGACGAGGCCGCTAAGGCGTATGTGAAGGGCATATGGGACGGCTGCAAGGCCGCCGCCAACAAGCTCCGGGACACCCTCTCCGGGGACAGCGAGAGCCTTCTGCGGGGCATTGATGCCTCCCGGCCCGCGCTGGAGGCGCTGATGGGCCTGGTGCAGAAGCTGGGCCGGGCCTATGGAGAGCGGAAGCGCTGGGCGGACGCCTGCGATTTTTCCGATGTGGAGCATTTCTGCGTCCGGCTGCTGTGCGACGAAGACGGCGGGCCGTCTCCCCTGGCGGAGAGCGTATCCCGGCGGTTTTCGGAGGTGATGGTGGACGAATACCAGGACGTGAACGCCGTGCAGGAGCTGATTTTCCGCCGGGTCTCCGGGGAGGGACAGCGGCTTTTCATGGTGGGAGACGTGAAGCAGTCCATCTATCGGTTCCGGCTGGCGGAGCCTGCCATTTTTAACGAAAAATACGCCGCCTTCGGGGCGTCGGGGGCCGGGGAGCGGGTGCTTCTGCGGGAAAACTTCCGAAGCCGGGGGGCGGTGCTGAACGCCTGTAACAGCGTCTTTGAGCGCATCATGTCCCCGGCGCTGGGGGAGATCGACTATAACGAGGAGGCCCGGCTCATCCAGGGCGCGGCCTATCCCCCGGAGGGGGAAATCAGGCCGGAGCTGTGCGTTTTGGAGCCGGAGCAGGCCCAGGAGGGGGAGACCCCGGACAAGGCCCGCACCGAGGCCCTCTATGTGGCCGCGCGTATCCGCGCCATGGTGGAGGGAGGCGAGAAGATCTCCGATGGTGCGGGCGGTCTGCGGCCCGTGGAATACGGGGACATCGCCGTGCTGCTGCGCACGCCGGGAACCTCCGGGGCCGCCTTCCGCCGGGCGCTGGCGGAGGCCGGAGTGCCGATAAACGCCCGGCAGGGCGGGGCCTTTTTCTCCCAGCCGGAGGTGAGCTTCGCCGTGTCCATGCTGGCGGCGGCGGACAATCCCCGGCAGGATGTGCCGCTGATCGCGGCCATGCGGGGGCTGCCCTTCGCCTTCACCCCGGAGGAGCTGGCGGAGGTGCGGGCCGCCGCCAGAGGGGATTTCTGGGATGCCCTGGTGAAGCGGAGCGAGACGGACGAGCATTGCGCCCGGTTTGTGGAGATATTAAACGAGCTGCGATCCCTGTCCAGGGAGGAGACGGCGGACGGCCTTCTCCGCTGGCTGTACGACCGAACGGGGCTGCTGGCCCTGTGCGGCGTGATGGCGGACGGGTCACAGCGGTGTGCCAATCTTATGCAGCTTTACGACTGCGCCCGCCGGTTCGAGAAGGAGGGCAGCGGGGGGCTGTTCCGCTTCGTGGCCTGGCTGCGGGAGCTGGAGCGCCGGGGCCTGGAGCCGGATACCCCCTCCGGCGGCGGGGTGCAGCTTATGAGCATCCACAAATCCAAGGGCCTGGAATTTCCCGTGGTGTTTCTGGCGGATACCGGCCACCGCTGGGGCGGAACGCGGGGCGGACAGGTGCTGTGCCACAGCGAGCTGGGCCTGGGTATGCGCATGACGGACGCCGTCCGTGGCGTCTCCTGGCCCACCCTGCCCTGGCGGGCCATCAGCGCCAGGGAGAAGCTGGAGGATCTTTCCGAGCAGGAGCGGGTGCTGTATGTGGCCATGACCAGGGCCAGGGAGCGGCTGATCATCACCTGCATTATGGACAAGGCCGGGGAAAAGCTGGCGGCCCTGGACAGAAGCCCCGGCCCCATCAGTCCCCGGCTGTTGATGACCGCCCAATGCCCCGCCCAGTGGCTGATGCGGGCGGCGGCAGCCGACAACGGCCAGACCATAGACATGAAGCTGGTGACGCCCCAGGCCCCCGTCCAGGAAAAGGCGGCTGCTGCGGAACCGGCCATCGCCCCGGCAGACCCGGTGCTGACGGCCATGATTTCGGAGCGGCTGGACTGGACATATCCCCACGCCCAGGCGGTGGCGCTGCCCTCTAAGCTGACGGCCACTGCCGCCGTAGAGCTGGCCCAGGACAGCGCCGACCCGGAGGCGGCGGAGCTGCCGGAGCCGTCGGAAAGCCGCACCCGGCGGCGCGTCCGCGTCCCGGATTTTGGAAAAAGGGACGCGCCCCTGACCGGGGCGGAGCGGGGCGTGGCGGCCCATCTGGTGATGCAGTATATAGATTTTTCCAAAACCGGCTCCGAAGCAGAGGTGGCAGAGGAGATAGACCGGCTGCGGGACATGGGATTTCTGGACGAGCGGCAGGCGGAGGCCGTCTCCCCGGAGGATATTCTGGCCTTCTTCCGCTCGCCCCTGGGCCAGCGGGTGTTCCGGGCCGACAAGGTGGAGCGGGAGCTTCGGTTCTCCCTGCTCTGCCCGGCCAGCCGGTGGTTTGAAAACGCCCCGGAGGAGGAAACCGTTCTCCTGCAAGGGGTGGTGGACTGCTGCATTGAGGAGAAGGGCGTGCTGACCGTCATCGACTTCAAAACCGACGGGACGGTGGAGCCGGAGCGCTATCGCGCCCAGCTCGCCGCCTACGCCATGGCCATGGAGCGGATTTTCCAAAGGCCCGTAGGCCAGACCGTATTGTGGTACCTCCGCCGCCGGTGTATGGCGGAGGTGGAGCTAAAAAATGAATCGAATTAAGGAGACGATAGTATGCACGACGAATTGACGTCGGTGGACATTCAGAAAATGCAGCAGGAGATCGACTATCGGGAGACGGAGCTGCGCCCGAAGCTGATCGAGGACGTGCAGACCGCCAGGGCCTTTGGGGACTTGTCGGAAAATTTTGAGTACAAGGCCGCCAAGCAGGCCAAGAATAAAAACGAGAGCCGCATACGGTATCTGAAGCGGATGATCGCCTCCGCCGTGGTGATTGAGCCGTCCTCCCAGGCGGACGAGGCGGGACTGTTCGACCGGGTGACGCTGTTCATGGAGGACGAAAACGAGGAGGAGGTCATCACCCTGGTGACGACACTGCGGCAAAACCCCATGAAGGGCCTTATCAGCAAGGAATCCCCCGTGGGCCAGGCCGTCCTGGGCCATCGGGTAGGAGACCGTGTCTTCGTCCAAATCGGCGACCACGGCGGCTACTGGGCCGAAATCCGCGCCATAGAAAAAGGCGCGGACGACCCGAGCATGGAGATCAGCCCGTATTAAGGCGCATAAAAAGATGGCGAGATGGGATTTCCCTGTCTCGCCATTTTCTGTTTTCTCTCATTCCCCGCCCGGTCTGTGCCGAGCCAGAAGCGCAGCCATCTCATCCCCGGACTCCTGCATACCACGAGCGACCCATTCTTCGATCCAGCCATAGGTGCCGTAAGTAATAAAAGAGGTTATATACGCCCAGGTATTGTCGTATTCAGGCTTGGGGCCTGACTGCTCCAACAGCACGGCAAAAAACAGGTGAAAAAGGTTTCTCTTTTTCAGGAGTAGATAAAAATCCTTGTTTTCGCTCAGGTGCTGGAACAGGCTGCCGTAGAGGTCTATGTTTGAATCGTGTCCCTGTTTTTTATACGCCGCATCCCAATCCAAAAAAAGGCGGCGGATGTATTTGAGCAGAATGTCCTCCTTGCTCTCATAATTTCGATAAAAGGAATTCCTGCTTACTTGTGCGAAAGCAGTTACCTGGCTGATGGATATTTCCTCAAATTCGTGCTGCTCCAGCAATTTCAGCAGCGCCTCGGTGATTTGCTTTTTTACATAGGTGTTCTTTTCTTCATTATTCACGATGGTACAAACCTCCCTGTTTTGTGCCATTTTTGTGCGGAGCATTGACCTCGGCAAAGCCTGATGGTACAATCGTTCCGTCCTGATGGTACAACTGTTGTATCGGTTTGTCAAGAGAGGTATTGTGGGCAAAACAGACAGGGAGAGAGGAAAATGAAAAAAGCGTTGAAGGTAATAGGGATCATACTTTTGGTAATTGTTGCGATGATTGCGGTGTTCCTTTTCTGGATAACACATATAGACAGTTCCTTGAAGGAGAATTACCGTGACAGCATCGAAACCGGCGGCACTATTGAAGCGGCCTATCTGGAGGACGGTCCCTATGCTACATCCTATTATGAGCAAACCGCTGTGCAGGTGTTCGAGAAATACGAAATCAGCTATCCGACGGAGTTGGAGACCGAGGACAAAACGTATCCTGTCATTGTTGTCTGCAATGGGACAGGGTGGAAAGGCTCTTTGTCCAAGGCACAGCATCAGTTCTATGCTTCCTATGGCTTCATCGTCATAGCCACGGAGGAAACCTATTCGTGGAATGCGTTCGGCGCTGAAATGTGCATCCGTTATCTGGAGCTTCTGAATGAATACATAGATGACGAAGGAAATCCAAGCATTTTTTATCAGAAGATAGACTTTGATAATGTTGGTATTATCGGTCATTCCCAGGGCGGTGTTGGAGTGATAAACGCCATTACCAATACCGACCACCAGGATATTTACAAGGCCGCCGTGGCGCTGTCGCCCACGAACTATGAGTTGGCAGTCGCGTGTCAATGGCCTTATGATGCCTCACAAATCAATATACCGATCCTGTTGATGTCCGGGGCCGGCGGAGGCGATGATTTGGTTGTAACACTGGAGGGGCTGACTGAAATTTATGAGCAGATACCGGGAGACAAGATCATGGCAAGAAGGTGCGATACAGCTCATGGTCTCACCGGCGTTTCTGAGGACGGATACGTTATAGCATGGTTCATGTGGCAACTACAGGGTGACGAGGAGGCGGCAAAAGCGTTTGTCGGAGATGAGGCGGAAATATTGAACAATGATCTCTACCAGGACGTACAAATCAATATAGAATAACCGCAGATCAGGCAAATGACAGCGGTGACCAGGGCGGCGGCGGCGGGAAAAATTGCGTTAAGCCTCTGACTCAAGCAGTCCCCATACGACCCACATCATAGGGGCGGTCAGCGTCAGGCCCAGGCCGAACAGGTCTTGGATCCAGTAGCACAGCAGGCCGCAGCCCAGGGCGGCGTAGAGGGCGCTGTCCCGGCGGCGGAACCAGGTGATCAGGCTGCAAACGATGGCGGCCAGATAGCATAAAAGCCCCGGCAGGCCGATGTCGATAAGATAGCCCAGGTATACGTTGTGGGCGTTATTCACCTGCACGGTCTGATCCCGCACCTCGCTGTACCACTGAATCTTGATGCGCAGCGCGGCGGTGCCGGGGCCGCCCCCCAGCCAGGGCTTTTCCCGGAAAAGCTCCCAGCAGCGCTTCCATATCTGGCCCCGGTGGGAGCCGAACTCGTCCGCCAGATGGCCGTGGAGGAGCTGGGACGCCTCATAGATGGTGCCGCTGGTTCCCGGCCAGAAATACACCCCCGCAAGCCCGGTCAGGGTGAGACCGCCGCTGACGCCGGCGGCGATTTTTGACCCCTTGGGAGAACGAATGAGCATGGGAACGCTCACCAGGAGGCACCCGGCCAGGGCCAGTACCCCCGCGTCCACGTCGCAGCACAGCAGCACAATCACCGCCAGCGCCCCCGGCAGGAGCAGCAGGCGGTCGATTTTTTTTGACCGCAGGCCGAAGGCGGTCAGGGTCGGCCCCGCCAGACACAGATAGGCCGACAGCAGTCCGGTGTTGCCGATGGTTCCCAAAAAGGCGCTGTTATAGGCCACATATTTGTCGTAATAATTCGTCTCCTCCGGATACAGCCAGAAGGGGTCAAGCCCCCCGAGCTGCAAAAGGGCGATGACGCAGCAGACGGCGGCGGCCAGCGCCATGGCCCAGAGGTAGCGCCGCTTTGGCTCTCCCAGCCAGGACACGCCGAAAAATATCAGGCCGTACAGCACATAGGTCAGATACCCAGTGTAGCGGTTGGCCCCGATAAGGCACACCGACCCGTATTCCGACAGGCAGGCGGAAATGCCCCCCACCATCAGAAACAGCGCCACGGCGAGATGGGCCGGACGCACCTCCAGGGCGTATCGTTCCCCCCGGATCAGGCCGATGACCAGCAGCAGAATGGAACCTGCCGCCCAAAGGCCGGTGGCGATGGCAAAAAACCAGAACTTGGAGGCGGTGATGCTCTCATAGGCGTTCAGCCGCACCCCTACAAACAGGGGGAACAGGCTCAGCATAATCAATATATATTTATCTGTGAGCCATCTGGCCCGGTTAAAAAAAGGCATGGATATTCCTCTCTCACGTGTTGGATAAGGGTAGTATATCATACTCCGCCCGGCTTGTCACCGGCCTAAAGGCCGAAGAGCCTGTGGGAACATATCCCTTGCGGCGGCGGGGATTTTGTCTTATAATAGAACCCATGAGAACGTACGACGCTGGAAAATGTGATATTGTGGTGATCGGCGCAGGTCACGCGGGCATTGAGGCGGCCCTTGCGGCGGCGCGGCTGGGGCTGGACACGGTGTGCTTCACCATCAGCCTGGACGCGGTGGGGAATATGCCCTGCAACCCGGCCATCGGCGGCACGGGCAAGGGCCACCTTGTCCGTGAGCTGGACGCCCTGGGGGGCGAGATGGGCCGGGCCGCGGACAGAGCCTGTATTCAATACCGTATGCTGAACCTTGGAAAAGGCCCCGCCGTCCACTCCCTCCGGGCCCAGGCGGACCGCCGAAAATATCAGGAGGTCATGAAGCAGACCCTGGAGCGGCAGGAGAACCTGCGCTTAAAGCAGGGGGAGGTGGTCTCCATCTCTGTGGAGGACGGCCATGTCACCGCCGTCACCACAGACAAGGGAGCGGTCTGGCAGGTGAAGGCGGTAATCGTCGCCACCGGCACCTATCTGGGGGGACGCACCATCACCGGGGAGGCGGTGCGGGATTCCGGGCCGGACGGCCTGGCCGCGTCTCTGCCCCTGACGGACTGCCTGGCGGGACTGGGACTGAGTATGCGCCGGTTCAAGACCGGCACGCCCCCCAGGGTGAACGCCCGGACGGTAGATTTTTCCCAGATGGAGATACAATATGGAGACGCGGAGCCACAGCCCTTTTCCTTTTCCACGGAGAAGGCCCCGGAAAACCGGGCCGTCTGCTGGCTGACCTACACGAACGAGCGCACCCATCAGGTCATTCGGGAGAATCTTGACCGCAGCCCGTTGTATGACGGGGTGATCCAGGGGGTTGGCCCCCGCTACTGCCCCAGCATTGAGACGAAAATCGTCACCTTCCCGGACAAGCCCAGGCACCAGCTTTTCATCGAGCCAATGGGCCTGCACACGGAGGAGCTGTATGTCCAGGGCTTTTCTTCCTCCCTGCCGGAGGAGGTGCAGATACAAATGCTCCGCACCCTGCCGGGGATGGAGCGGGCGGAGATCACCCGTCCGGCCTATGCCATCGAATACGACTGCGTTGACCCCACGGAGCTTTACCCCACCCTGGAGACGAAGAAAATTTCCGGGCTATACGGGGCGGGGCAGTTCAACGGCTCCTCCGGCTATGAGGAGGCCGCCTGTCAGGGGTGGCTTGCCGGGGTGAACGCCGCCTTGAAGATATTGGGACGGGAGCCGGTGATTTTAAAGCGCTCCGACGGCTATATTGGCACGCTGGTGGACGATCTGGTGACGAAGGGAACCAACGAGCCGTACCGCATGATGACCAGCCGCTCCGAATACCGGCTTCTGCACCGGCAGGATAACGCCGATTATCGACTTGCATCCATTGGATATGCCGTCGGCCTGGTGAGTCAGGAGCAGTACCAGCGGGTGCTGGATAAATATGCAATGGTAGACCGTGAGATCGAGCGGCTGAAAAAGGGCAGGCTCTACCAGCTTCTGAAGCGGCCTGAAAATACCTACGCTTCCCTGGCCCCTCAGGACCCGGACAGACCGAATCTGTCGAAGGCGGTGACGGAGGAGGTGGAAATATCCATAAAATATGAGGGATATATCCGCCGCCAGCTCAGGGCGGTGGAGGCGTTCTCCAAAATGGAGGGCCGACGTATTCCCCCGGATACCGACTATGACGCCGTTCCCGGCCTGCGTACCGAGGCGCGGCAGAAGCTTGCCCGGATACGTCCCGCCAGCTTCGGCCAGGCCAGCCGCATCTCCGGCGTCTCCCCGGCGGATCTGACCGCCCTGATGATATGGGAGGAAAAGAGAAACCAGGGGCATACTGACAGCGAGTAGACATAATATGATTTACATAATAACTATTTTCACCATGGAGGAAAGCGAATGAAAACCATTGATTTGAAACAGCAGACGGTGCTTGTCACCGGCGGCACCGGCGGCATCGGCGGGGACATTGTGCGTACCCTGCTGGAGGCAAATGCCAGGGTGGCCGTTACCTATCGCTCTGAAAAGGCCATGGAGGAGGCCAAGGCCGCCTTTGCCGGGCTGGGAACGGTGGAATTCTTCCCCCTGGACATGGAGGACACCGCCGCCATCGGCCCCTGTGTGGAGAGCGTCGTCAAGGCCATGGGGCCGATCGCCGGGCTGGTGGAGTGCGCCGGTATGATGGCCGGAAAGGCCGGGCTGGAGCTGACCGTAGAGGAATGGGACAAGCTGATGGACGTGAACGCACGAGGCAACTTCTTCCTCATGCAGGCGGTTGTGGAGCAGTCCATGAAGGAGCATGGCGGCTCCATCGTGGCCATTGCGTCCATGGCGGGCATCCGGGGCATGGTGCCGCCTCTCCAGGCTCCCCATTACTGCGCGTCCAAGGCGGCGGTGGTGGCTATCACCAGGCAGGCCGCCGTGGAGTGGGCGGAGCTTGGGGTTCGCTGCAACTGCATCGCCCCCGGCGGCGTAAAGGCCGGACACATGGCCGGCATGAAAAAGGAGGACATCCCGCCCTTCCTGGTGGCGAACGTCCCCATGAAGGATTTGGTGGAGCCTCAGTGCATTGCGGATACAGTGCTGTATCTTCTCAGCGATATGTCCTGCTCCATGACCGGCCAATGTCTGGTGGTGGACGGCGGCTCCACAGCCTGCGGGTACTGAGGAAATGAGATAGCGGCTGAGCTGCACGAAAAAATATCGAACCCATTGCAGATTTATGCGTCTGCAATGGGTTTCTGTTTTTTATGGTTGATTGCATAATGAAGATGGACACTTGAAAAAGAAAATCCATAGT
>JAJQCH010000175.1 GCA_021202795.1 Oscillospiraceae bacterium | reverse complement strand
ACTCTATTGAAGCTTTTCGCGGATGTGTTCAACTTGCACTTGCAATTTTCGGTTATTTTTGTGGCGCTGCTGTCGCCTCTTATGCGGCTGGAGCCAAGGCTTTCCACTCTTCTGGCGGGACGCGGAGCCTTTTTGTGTATCATTCCCACATTTTTCATTCTATGGCTTCTGGCTACGCTGACGGGTTCCTTCAGCCGTTGCATGAGGCCGGGAGAGGGCATGGGAGAGCTTCTTATGCGATGGCTCGGCCCGGTGCTTGGGCGAACGGTGTTGCTGGTTTTCGCTGCCTGGTTTCTGTTTTACGCCGGGTTCATCCTCCGCAGTGGAGCGGAGCGGCTGGTTGCCACGGTCTATCCCAGCAGCGGGGTGGATCCGTTTATATTCACCCTGCTGGGTATGTGTATGCTGACCTCCCTGGGAACTTTGCGGGCCGCCGGTCGCACCGCCGTTATTTTGCAGGCCGTATTGCTGGGCGTTCTGGGAACAATCTTTGTGTTTTCCCTTCCTAACGCATCCCTGGATAACCTTCTGCCGCTGACAGGAACGGACGGACTCTCCGTTCTGCTGGGATCATGGCCTATGGTAACGGTGGGCGGCGTGGCCGCCTGTTTCATCTTTTTGTCCGGCTATGTGGAAAAAACCGACAGACCCGTCAGGCAGATCATGCCTTATCTGACCCTTTATCTTGTGACCGCAGGGCTTCTGTGCGCGGTGGTGACGGCCACCTTCGGCCCACGGCTGACAGGGCAGCTCAGCTACCCTTTCTTTGTGATGATAAGGGATGTATCCATTCTGGGTCTGGCACAGCGTATCGAGGCGGTAGTCATCGCCATGTGGGTGTTTACGGATTTTATTTTATGCCTTCTGCTGCTTCGCTGCGCCTACGAGGCCCTAAGACCGGTATTCCGATTGGCCCCGGCAGAGGGAGGATCTATGTTCAGCTTCCGTCGGGGCCGGTGGATGCTTCTAGGGGAGGGAGCCGTCGTTTTGCTGTGCAGCTATCTGGCGGCCCCCTCCGCCTATGACCTGCTTCTCTGGTCGGACAGGCTGGTTCCCCTGATCAGCAACTGCCTGATCTATGGCGGTCTGTCCCTTTTATGGCTCGTCACCATCCCAAAGCGGCGGAGGGAAATTCGGGAAGCAAAAAAATAGGGTCATATGGAAGCTTCTCCCATATGACCCTGTGCTGTCATGCTTTATTTTTATCCCTCAGCGTCCTCTGTCTCTGCGGCGGCAGTGGCCTTGGCAAAGACGGTGGACAGGCTGAAGCTGTCAAAGCCGTCGGCCCAGTCAGCCACCGCGCTGGCGATCCAGCCGTCGTCTCCGTTGATCAAATCGGAATAGTTCTGCCATGCTGCGTAATACCGCAGGGTGTACATGGTGCCGGTGCTGGAATCATAGTAAACGCCCGCGTCCGGGTCGATGGGAACGCTCATCACAATTACGTCCGCCCCATCGATGGATACCACCGTATATTCATAATCCCCCAGCGCCAGGGCTGCCTGATAGATCTCGTCATCCGTGTCGCCCTCATAGACACACCAGCCGCCGATGCTCTGATAGGGGTCGAGATCTGCGTTTTCGTTATACTGGCTGTAAAGCGCGTCGAAGGCGGCGTCCACGTCCTCCGCTTCGTCCAGGGCGGCCAAAATGGTTTCCACCGTCCCGCTCTCGGCAGACGCTTCCTCTGACGTCTCCACCGCAGTCTCCTCTGTGGCGGTCTCCTCCGCAACGTCCGCCTCTTCCCCGGCAGTATCCTCGGTTTCTTCAGTCTCTGCCGTATCCTCAGCGGTCTCCTCAGAGTCCTCAGTCTCCTCCGTCTCCTCTGCATCGGTGTAAACGTATATTTGCTTTATCTGGACATACTGCGTCCAGGCGCCGTCCTCATCTCCGGCAGCATAGGCCATCACGTCCTCGTCGGACAGGTCGCTGCCAAACTCGCCGTACAGGGTATCGAATCCGTCATAGGCGTACATGGCGTCCACCTCGTTGAACCAGTTCCACAGCTCCTCGGTGCAATACATACTGTCCAGATAGTCATAGAAGGCGTCCTCGTCTCCGTCAAAGTTTTCCTCAATGACCTGCTCCCGAAGGGCCTCAATGCTGTCCAGGGCGTCCTTGCCAAGGGTGACGCCCTCCGCCGTCAGATGATCGTAAACGATGTGATACTGCTCCAGGACGGTGATGGCGTTTTGCAGCACCACCGCGCCATAAGTATAGTAGTTGCCATCAGAATCCGTGAACAGAGAACATACGTCTGACCAGCTTGTAATCTCCGTACCCTCCTGATATTCAATATAGGCAGTATAATACATAATCTCATAGAACAGCTCCTGCCAGGTAACGCCGGTGCCGTCCACATAAAAAATGACCGTATCCGGGTCATAATAGTTATAGGCAGCCTCAAAGTCCAGGCTTTCCGTTGTGGTCTCCGCCGTATCTCCCGTAACGGTATAGGCCTCCACCGTGGTAGTGCTGCATCCGGCCAGGGCCATAATCAGCGCCAGCGCCGCCGCCAGGATAGCCGTTAGTTTCTTGTTGCGTCTCATTGCTTCTTCTCCTTATCGTTGGGCCTCTGCGGCGGGATAAACCGTCCGCATCCGCCTCAAATTAATTTTATTATAATCCTTTTATGTTCCGCGTGTATTGATAATTTGTGAATTATTCCTTCTTCGCCGATTTATATTCTCTGACAAATTCCCTGGCCTCCTCCAAAATCCGGCGACCGGATTTAAGCTTCATGCTGACGGCGGGCTTGGCGCCGGCCTCCACCTTGATGCGGCCCTTCCACTTTGGCTGACTGTAAAGCTCACTGATCCGTTCAAAATCAAATTGTGCAAAGACAAAGCGCACCACGCCGCTCTTTTGCGATATATCCGATATGCCTGCCGTCGTGGCCTCCCCCCGAAGGAGCGCCACCTGTATCAGCGCGTTCACCGATGAAGGCGGATCGCCGAAGCGATCGCACAACTCGTCGGTAATGTCGTCCGCCTCTTCCTCCGTTCGAATCAGGGCTATACGCCGGTATATATCCACACGCTGTGCGGCGCTTTTTATGTACGTTTCAGGTATGTTAGCATTTACGGCCAGATCGGCAGAACAGTCCGTCCGGGTGGGAACCGGCTCTCCCTTCTCTTCCAGCACCGCCTCCTCCAGCAGCTTTAAATACATATCGTAGCCCACGTCGATCATATGGCCGGACTGCTCCGAGCCTAACACATTCCCCGCGCCGCGGATTTCCAGATCCCGCATGGCAATGCGAAAGCCGGAATTGAATTCCGCAAACTCCCGAATGGCCTCCAGCCGCTTTTCCGCAATTTCTGTCAGCACCTTGTCCTTCCGATAGGTCAGATAGGCGCAGGCTCTCCGAGCAGAGCGGCCCACCCGGCCCCGGATCTGATGGAGCTGGGCCAGGCCCATTTTGTCCGCGTCTTCGATAATCAGGGTATTCACATTGGGGATGTCGATGCCCGTCTCGATGATAGTGGTGCATACCAGCACCTGGGTCTGGCCCTGAATAACCTTATCCATGGCGGCGGACAGCTCCGTCTCGTCCATGCGACCATGGGCCACATCCACGGATATATCCGGCAGAAGCTCCAATATTTTTGCCGCGGTGCGGGCAATGCTGTCCACCCGGTTGTGCAGGTAGTAGACCTGGCCTCCTCTTGCGATTTCCCGGCGAATGGCGTCGCACAATACGCCCCAGTCATGCTCCATCACATAGGTCTGCACCGGCAGTCGGTCATGGGGCGGCTCCTCCAGCGTGGACATATCCCGCAGACCGGATAGGGCCATATTCAGCGTTCGCGGTATGGGCGTAGCGGACAGGGTCAGCACATCCACCTGCTTTGCCATCTCCTTGATATGCTCCTTGTGACTTACGCCAAAGCGCTGCTCCTCATCCACCACCAGAAGACCCAGCCTTTTAAACTTCACGTCCTTCTGCAAAAGCCGATGCGTACCGATGACAATGTCACAGGCGCCGCTTTCCATCTCCTGCAGCGTTTTTTGAAGCTGGGCGGCGGTGGTAAAGCGGGACAGCACGCCGATTTGCACGGGAAAGCCAAAAAACCGGCTGACCGCCGTTTGGTAATGTTGCTGGGCCAGCACGGTGGTAGGCACCAAAATAGCCGCCTGATAGCCGTCCAGCACGCATCTCATGACCGCCCGCAGGGCCACCTCTGTTTTTCCATAACCCACGTCACCGCACAGGAGCCGATCCATGGGAACGGGCTTTTCCATGTCCCGCTTGACCTCTTCTGTACAGCGGAGCTGGGCGCTGGTCTCCGTATATTCGAAAGCGTCCTCAAACTCCCGCTGCCAGGGCGTATCCGGGCCGAAGGCGTGACCGGGCGTCCGCTGCCGGGCGGCATAAAGCGCTATCAGCTCCCCCGCCATCTCCTTGGCGGCAGCTTTGGCCTTTTTTCTGACGCGATTCCAATCCCCTCCTCCCAGGCGGGACAGCTTCACAGGGGTATCCTCTCCTGCGCCGATGTATTTCGTCACCATGTCAAGCTGAGTGGCGGGAACATAAATGCTGTCCGTTCCGGCGTAGCAGATTTTCACATAGTCCTTCTCCACCCCGTCGGTGCGCATTTTTACAATACCGGCAAACCGGCCTATGCCGTAATTTTCATGCACCACCAGATCTCCCACAGCCAGATCCTCATAGGAACCCAGCCTGGCCCCGGCGGGCAGCGCCCGCTTTCTTTTTGCAGTACGCAGGCCGGTCTTCATGATCTGTGTATCCGCCAGCACAGCCAGCTTTATCTGTGGGTACTCCATGCCGGAGGACAGGCTTCCTACCGCTACCGCGCAGCAGCCCGGCTCCGGGAGTCTGGTAAGCTCACTCTCCCGGTATATCCGGCCTGCCTCCTCCTGACGGAGAAGTTCCTCCATGGCCTGCGCCCGGCGACTGTCCCCCGTCAGAACCACGCATCGGTATCCTTCCTCCAGCCAGCGGCGCACGTCTCCGGCGGCGGTTTGTCCGCTGCCGGCATAGGAAGGAAGCTGCTTTGCGGAGACCGCCATAATCGTCTTAGGCTGCAAGGGATAGCTTCCCAGGGTGAAGGCGTCCGCCATTACCACGGGATAATCCTCCAATCGGGACAACGCCTCCTCCCAGGACAGATAAAATTTTCCCAGTCTTCCGGGCAGTACGCCGCCCTCGATCAAAATACGCAGATCCTCCCCTGCCTGTTTTAAATAGCTTCTGGCCTGTTGTGCGCATTTTCCCGGCTGGTCCATCAGCACCAGCGCGTCCGCCGGAATATAATCCAGCGCCGTGGCAAAAGCAGGATATATAAGCTCTATATATTTATCCGCCGCAGGAAGGTTCCGACTGTTTTCCAGGGCTTCCCCGTCTGCCCGAAGACTGCGACGAAGCTTTTCCACGTTGAATTTCACGGCGTTTCGGTTCAATCGCTTTTCTGTCTCCAAAAGCTTTTTCGCCAGGGCTAACGGGCCTCCCTCCATCAGAGAAGGAAGCGTCTCCGCCGCAGGAATGAGCCGTAGCTCCTCCAAATTTCCTGTGCGCCGCTGACTGTCTGGGTCGAAGCTGTGAAGGCTGTCTATTTCATCGCCCCAGAATTCGATACGGGCCGGCGACTCTCCGCCTCCCGGCCACACATCCAAAATACCTCCCCGGCGGGCAAACTGGCCGGGGCCTTCTACCTGCTCCGCCGGTCGATAGCCAAGACGGAGCAGACGGTCAATGCCATCCTCCATAGGAAGGCTGTCTCCGACCTTCAGGGAAAAGCTGGCCCGGCGCAGTGTTACGGGAGGAACGGTTCTTTGCAACAGCGCCGCCACAGTGCAAACCAACGGGACGGAATCGCCCCCCGACAGAGCATCCAGTATTTTCAGACGCCTCTGTTCTCCCTGGCGGGATACGCTCTCCATGTCGTAAAAGGAGAAGTCTCTTCCCGTCAGCACAGACACCGGCTGTTCCAAAAAGCCGCGCAAATCGGCGGCAATACTCTCTGCCGCCGTATCGTCGGGGGCCATCACCCACAGAGGCCTCCCGGTCTTCTCCGCCAGGGCCGCTCCCAAATTTGCCCGATGAACCGGCCCAAGGCCGGAAATCAGGGCAGGCAAACGACCCCCTTCGATAGCTTCCGGGAGGGGGGCAAGACTGACATTTTCCAATATCGCTTCTGATATAATTTTCACATATTTTACCTCAATTATAATCTCTTTTATTTTAATCCATGCGTCCCTTTGGTGCAAGCCTTTTTTCCTACCCTCTCTGTTCTCCACTGCTTTCCACACAATTTGAGAAATTGTTCTTTGTTCTATTATTTAAATATTGTATTTGTATCTGAAAAATGGTATAATAGGTTGTTAAAAGAACAGAAACGGGAGGGCGTATGAACTCATTAGATGATATATGGCAGAGTATTCTGAACAAGCTGTCTTGTCAGCTTACGCCCACGGCAATCAATACCTGGTTTTCTGACTGCCAGCCCATAGAGCTGGGAGAAAAGCGACTGGTGCTGCAAACCTCCTCTGATTTCAAACGGAATATTATTCTTCAGCGGTTTGGCCAAACCATCCGGGACGCCCTGACAGATCTTTTTGCCTGTGAATTTGACATTCTGGTTCTGGTGGGAGACGAGCTGGACGAATATAAAAGGGAAGGGCCGGACGACAATTTGCCGGAGGCCGCCGCCTATACCTTTGACCGTTTCATTGTGGGTCAATCCAACAAATTCGCCCACGCCGCCGCCATCGCCGTCTCGGAAAATCCAGGTACCGTCTATAACCCCCTTTTCATCTATGGAAATTCCGGCCTAGGAAAGACCCATCTGCTGCTGGCCATAGGCCAGGCCATAAGGGAACGAAACCCCTCCGTAAAAATCGGCTATGTGAAGGGCGACGAATTCACAAATCAAATGATCACCTCCCTCCGGGAAGCTACCCAAGAGCAGTTTCGCCAGCGTTACCGCAACGTAGAGCTGTTTCTGGTAGACGACATCCAGTTCATCGCCGGAAAAATCGCCGTGCAGGAGGAGTTTTTCCACACCTTCAACAATATTTACGAAGCGGGACATCAGATTGTCATTACCTCCGACCGTCCTCCTCTTGAAATGGTAAAGCTGGAGGATCGTCTCCGTACCCGCTTTGAAGGCGGCCTGATGGCGGACATTCAGCCCCCGGACTTGGAGACCCGCATGGCTATTATCCGCAACAAGAGCCAGGGACTGGGCCTCGTGCTGTCCGACGAAGTGGTAGATTATATTGCGGAAAACCTCACCAATAACATTCGACAGATTGAAGGAGTAGTTCACCGGCTGACTGCTTACCGGGATATTATGGATGATTCCATCAGCATCACCAGTGTGAAGCGGGCCATCAAGGACGTAATCCGTACTGGACTTTACATCCCCACGCCAGACGCCATTATTGCGGAAACCGCCCGTTTTTTTGGTATTGAAGAATCAGACATTCGCGGTCAGCGCCGATCGAAAAACACCGCCATGGCCCGCCAGGTAGCTATGTATCTGATCCGCAGCCTGACCAACCTCTCTCTGGTGGATATTGGCGAACTGTTTGATCACCGCAATCATTCCACGGTTTTGTCCTCCATTCGTAAGGTGGAGGAGCTTATTAAAACAGATCCGGATACCGCTTCTTCCGTGCGGGAAATTTCTGCCAACCTTAATTCCCGCGGTCAATAATTTTTCCACATTTTTCTGTGGATCGTGGAAATCTCTTCTGTTGAAAATTGTGGAAACTCCTTTCAAAATTGAAAGCTGTTGAAAACCCTCTAAATTATAAACACAGTTTTCAACATTCAAAATTCTTATTTATCAACGGTTTTTCCCGGTTTTCCACAGAATCAACCATATCTACTACGACTACTAAAATATAAGCTACCTAGCTCTCTGAGAAGGAGGAACTATGAAATTTTCCTGTGAAAAATATCTTCTGCAAGCAGCAGTGACAACCGTGTCCCGATGCACTGCATCAAAAAGCCCCATCCCTGCCCTAGAGGGAATCTTAATTCAGGCAGGTCAGTCTGTAAAATTGACGGGGTACGATCTGAAAAAGGGTATCTACACAACGATTCCCGCAGATGTGGCAGAACCTGGTTCTATCATCCTGGGTGCCAAGATTTTCGGAGAAATCGTCCGCAGTTTGCCGGACGACATCGTTACCATCACTGCAGGAGACGGGCTAAACACCCGCATAACCTGCGGCGCGGCGGACTTTTCCATCATGGGGACGGATAGCGGAGAATACCCTGAACTTCCTTCTGTGGACAGGGAAAATGCCGTTTCAGTCAGTCAGGGTGTTATGAGCAAAATGATTCGTCAAACGATTTTTGCGGTCAGCACTAACGAAAGCCGCCCGGTCTATACGGGAGCTTTGCTGGAGATAAAGAGCGGAGACATTACCATGGTTGCGGTGGACGGCTTCCGTTTGGCTCTGAGACGGGAATCATTATCCTCCCAGGAAACGGAGGAATGTTCTTTCATCGTGCCGGGGACGGCTCTTTCCGATGTGGAAAAGCTGTGCGGAGACGAGGAGGAGCCGCTTGAAATCACAGTGGGAGCCAAGCACATCTCCTTTTCCTTTGGGGAGACGGTTCTTGTTACCCGCCGCCTGGAAGGAGAGTTTCTCAACTATCGTAAGAGTATTCCGTCCGATTTCTCCATTATAGTGGAGGCCGATCGAAACGAGCTTTTAAAAGCTGTCAGCCGCGTGTCCTTGATTATTGACGAAAAGACAAAGCATCCCCTTCGTTTGATTTTGGGAGACAACGTGATAAAAATTTTCTGCACTACCGGCGTAGGACGGGGCGAGGATCAGTGTCCTGTAGACGGCCAGGGCGGAGAATTGGAAATCGGCTTTAATAACGCCTATCTGATGGATGCACTGCGGGCGGCTCCGGCGGATAAAATTCGGCTGTGCTTCAATAACGCTGCTTCCCCTTGCGTTGTAGTGCCGACAGACGGGACGGAGACATTCTCTTATATGATTCTGCCTGTGCGTTTGAAAGCCGGGGTATGAAGGTAGAGAGAATCGCCCTTTCCGGGTTTCGGAATTATGACGAGGAGATGGTGGAATTTGGGCCTGGCGTCAATGTCATATGGGGAAAAAATGCTCAGGGGAAAACAAATCTTCTGGAAGCGGTATACCTTCTAACCGGCGCCCACAGCTTTCGCACTCGATTTGACCGTGAGCTGATAGGAAAGGGATGCGATTGGGCCAGCATTTTAGCGGAAGTAGATTCCGGTGAAAGGAATCAAACCATCCGACTACTTTTTCGTCCCGGTCAGCGGCGGCAGGTAACGGTGAATGGTTCCCACCGCACTTCCAGCTCACTGGCAGGATTGATGACGGCAGTGCTGTTTTCCCCAGACGACCTGTATATAATCAAGGATGGCTCTGCCGCACGAAGAAAGCTGATGGATACCGCTATCAGCCAGCTCCGGCCAGGCTACGGGAGTATTTTATCAGATTTCAATCGCCTGTATGAAAACAAAACCCGCATATTAAAGGACTGGCGGGAAAAGCCTAGTTTGTTGGACACCTTGGACGAGTTTTCCGATGGACTTGCTAAATGCTCCGCCCGGATGATACGCTATCGGGCCTCCTTTGTAGACAGGCTCTCCAGGGCCGCAGGCCCTATTCACCGGGATTTTTCCGGCGGAGGGGAAACTTTGGCCATGACATATAAAACCGTCGGCACCGTTACGGATCCCCGCTCCCCGGCGGAAGAGATATACAGGCAGATACTTTCCCACCAACAGGCCCACCGCCAGGCGGAGTTGGAGGCGGGACAGTGTCTGACCGGCGCCCATAAGGACGACATTGAAATCACGATAAACGGCCTGAGCGCCCGTTCCTTTGCATCTCAGGGTCAGACCAGAACGGCGGCGTTGAGCATAAAGCTGGCGGAGCGGGAGATTTTTAAAGCGGAAACGGGACAATATCCCGTTTTATTGCTGGACGACGTGCTTTCAGAGTTGGACGGGACGAGGCAGGAATTTGTACTGAACCGCATTGGCGGGGGGCAGACGCTGATTACCTGCTGCGAAGATGAAAACATCAGCCGCCGAACAGGAGGCAGGGTGTTTTCCGTAGAGAGAGGAAGGATAAAATAAAAGAAGTGAGGGAGAAATGTATTTATATCTTGGAGGAGACCTGGCCATAGAGGACACAGGCATTGTAGGGGTCTTTGATTTGGACAATACTTCCTGGTCCCATCTGACCAGGAAATATTTAAGCCAGGCGGAAAAAAACGGCGACATAAAAAACACTGCGGACGACATTCCCCGTTCATACGTCGTTTGTACAGACAAAACTGTTATACTTACGCAGCCAACGGCGGCCACATTGGCCAGGCGGCTGAACATCCAGGAGAAAAGTAATGTCAGAATTTAACGAAAAAGTAACCCAGGAATACGACGCCTCAAAGATTCAGGTTCTGGAAGGACTGGAGGCCGTTCGTATGCGTCCGGGTATGTATATCGGATCCACCTCTTCTTCCGGTCTGCATCATCTGGTCTATGAGATCGTGGACAACGCCATCGACGAGGCTCTGGCCGGATACTGCGACCATATCCAGGTTGTGATAGAAGAGGGAAACGTAATAAAAGTCACGGACAATGGCCGCGGTATTCCCGTGGACATCCAGGAACAGACGGGAAAGCCCGCTCTGGAGGTGGTTTACACCGTTCTCCACGCCGGAGGAAAATTCGGCGCTGGTGGCTATAAGATCTCCGGCGGCCTCCACGGCGTGGGCGCCTCCGTAGTAAACGCTCTGTCCGACTGGCTGGAGGTAGATGTCCATAAAAATGGAAACATCTATCATATGGCCTTCTCACGGGGCGACAAAACCGAGGATATGCACATCACCGGCGCCACGGATCATACCGGCACGGTGGTTCGCTTCCACCCGGATCCGGAGATGTTCGATGACACCACCTTCGACTATGAAACTCTGCACGTCCGTATGCGGGAGCAGGCGTTTTTGAACGCGGGCCTGCGCATATCCACTAAGGACGAACGGGAAGGGCAGGAAGCTTTTGATGAGATGTACTACGAAGGAGGCATACGGGAGTTTGTCTCCTATATCAACCGCAACAAAACTCCTATTCATCAGCAAGTGATTTATGTTCAGGGAGATCGGGCGGATGCCACGGCGGAGATAGCTCTGCAGTGGAACGACAGCTATAACGAGACCATCGTCTCCTTTGCCAACAACATTCATACCCCGGAGGGCGGTATGCACGAGACCGGCTTTAAAACTGCTCTGACACGCGCCCTGAACGCCTATGGTCATAAGGCGAAGCTGCTCAAAGAGGACGAATCTCTTTCCGGCGAGGACACGCGAGAGGGACTGACCGCCGTTATCTCCGTGAAGCTCACGAACCCACAGTTTGAAGGCCAGACCAAGGCGAAGCTGGGAAATTCCGAAATGAGGACGCTGGTGGATACGGTGGTATCCTCTGCGCTGGATCAGTTTTTGGAGGAAAACCCCGCCGTGGGCAAGGCTGTGATGGAAAAAGCCATGACCGCCTCCCGCGCCAGGGAAGCCGCCCGGAAAGCCAGAGAGAGCGTTCGCCGAAAGACGGGGCTGGAATCCGGCCAGATGCCAGACAAGCTGAAAGACTGCAATGAGCGGGATCCGGCTCTGTGCGAGATATATATTGTGGAGGGCGATTCCGCCGCAGGTTCCGCAAACCAGGGCCGGGACAGCCGGTTTCAGGCGGTGCTTTCCATGTGGGGCAAAATGCTGAATGTGGAAAAGGCCAGAGCCGATAAGATATACGGAAACGACAAGCTCTATCCCATGATTGTAGCCCTGGGGGCTGGGATCGGGCCGGAGTTTAATATGGACAAGCTCCGCTATCATAAAATTATCATCATGGCGGATGCGGACGTGGACGGCTCCCATATCCGCACCCTGCTGCTGACCTTCTTCTTCCGCTTCATGCGTCCTCTTATCGAAAACGGGTATGTCTATTCCGCTGTGCCACCGCTGTTTAAGCTGACAAGAGGCAAGACCCAGCGGGTTGCCTATTCTGACGAGGAGCGGGACGCCATCTCCGCCGAGCTGCGGGGCGGCAATCCCAATGTGAAGGTGGACATCAGCCGATTCAAGGGCCTGGGTGAGATGAACCCGGAGGAGCTGTGGGAGACCACCATGAACCCGGAGACCCGCACCCTGCGCCGGATCGCCCTGGAGGACGCGGTGAAGGCGGACGAAATATTCACCATCCTCATGGGGGAGGAAGTGGAACCCCGGAAGCAGTGGATCGAGACGAACGCCCGCTATGTGGTCAATCTGGATTTTTAAGGAGGTGGGGTAAGAAATGGCACACAACAGAGATTATAAGCCGGAGGACATTGCCTTTCCTGATCAGGTTATCGTGGAGAGCGAGCTTGTCAAGGAGATGCAGTCCAGCTATATAGACTATGCCATGTCGGTCATCGTGGGCCGCGCCCTGCCTGACGTGCGGGATGGCTTAAAGCCCGTCCACCGCCGCATCCTCTACGCCATGTATGAGGACGGTCTGACCCGTGACAAGCCCTACCGCAAGTGCGCCACCGCCGTCGGCGACGTGCTGGGCCGGTATCACCCCCATGGAGACGCCTCTGTCTACGACGCCCTGGTGCGTCTGGCCCAGGATTTCTCCATGCGCTATCCGCTGATAGACGGTCACGGAAACTTCGGTTCCGTGGACGGAGACCCCCCGGCGGCCTATCGTTATACCGAAGCACGTATGGCCAAAATGGCGGACGAAATGCTCCGGGACATCGACAAGGACACGGTGGACTGGGATCCCAACTTTGACGAGACCAGAAAGGAACCCCGCGTTTTGCCGAGCCGGTTCCCGAACCTGCTGGTCAACGGATCCTCCGGCATTGCCGTGGGTATGGCAACCAATATTCCTCCCCACAACCTGACGGAGGTGATAAATGCCGCCATCTGCGTGCTGGAAAACGAAAACGCCACACTGGAGGATTTAATGCAGTATGTCCAGGGGCCGGACTTCCCCACCAGGGGCATAATCATGGGCCGGGCCGGTATCCGACAGGCGTATGCCACGGGCCGGGGCCGGGTGACGGTACGGGCCAGAACGGAATTTGAGGAATATGGCCGGGATCACCGCACCCGCATCATTGTGACGGAGCTTCCCTACCAGGTAAACAAGCGGGCGCTGGTGGCGGCCATCGCCGACCAGGTGCGGGAAAAGCGGCTGGAAGGCATTTCCGATATGCGGGACGAGAGCGACCGCAACGGTATGCGCATTGTAATTGAGCTGAAACGGGATGCCAACGCCCAGGTGGTACTCAATAACCTTTTAAAGCAGACCCAGCTTCAAACCACCTTTTCCATCAATATGCTGGCCCTGGTGGACAACCAGTCCCAGCCGAAAATTCTGTCCCTGCGGCACATACTGGACGAATACCTCACCTTCCAGGAGGAGGTCATTACCCGCCGGACAAAATACGACCTGAAAAAGGCCAGAGAGCGGGCGCACCTGTTGGAGGGCCTGCTGATCGCCCAGGACAACATCGACGAGGTCATCCGTATCATCCGTAACAGCTACGATAACGCCAAGGAAAACCTGATGGAGCGCTTTGGGCTGGACGAGATTCAGGCCCAGGCCATATGCGATATGCGGCTCATTGCCCTCCAGGGCCTGAACCGGGAAAAACTCCAGGCGGAGTATGACGGTCTCCAGGAGAAAATCGCCTGGTACGTGGAACTGCTGGAGAATCCCGAAAAGCTGAAGGCCCTTCTCAAGGAGGAGCTGACTGCCATCCGGGACAAATACGGCGACGACCGCATGACAGAGATACAGGACGTGGCAGAGGAGATAGACGACGAGGATCTCATCCCGGAGGAGGAGAGCGTCTATACCATGACCCACAACGGCTATATCAAGCGCCTGCCCGCCGCGGAGTACCGCAGCCAGAACCGGGGCGGCAAGGGCGTGAAGGCCATGGCGACGCGGGACGAGGACTATGTGGAGACCGTGTTCACCGCCTCCAGTCACGACTATATTCTGTTTTTCACATCTACCGGCAAGGTATATAAGAAAAAAGGCTACCAGATACCCTCGGCGGGGCGCAGCTCCAGGGGGGTTCCCCTGGTGAACTTTGTGGCCCTGGAGCCGGAGGAGAAGGTACAGTCCATGCTCCACCTGCGCCAGATCGGCGGAGAAGGGAACATCTTCTTCGCCACCCGGAACGGCACGGTCAAGCGTGTGGCGCTGGAGGAGCTGAAAAATATCCGTACCAGCGGCATACGGGCCATCACCCTGGACGAGGGAGACGAGCTTATATCTGTCAGCCTGACGGACGGAAGCCAGAACATCCTCATAGCCACCGCCAACGGCGCCGCAATCTGCTTTGACGAAAACGATGTGCGTATCATGGGCCGCACAGCCGCCGGCGTCCGGGGCATTAAACTCCGGGAGGGCGACCAGGTGGTCGGCGCGGGCTGCGCTGGGGCGGGGGACACCATTCTCTCCGTCACTGCCAAAGGCTTCGGCAAGCGCACCGCTGCGGAGGAATACTTCCGGGGCGACAGCCTGCAAAAGCGTGGCGGCTACGGCATGAAAAACTATACCGTCACGGAAAAGACCGGCCCGGTGGTGGATGTGAAGATACTCCACGGGCAGGAGAATCTGCTGATCGTCTCCGACGACGGCACCATCATCCGCACGGACGCAGACGCCATCCCCGTCTATGGCCGCGCGGCCAAGGGCGTACACCTGATGCGGCTGGCCGAGGGAAGCCGGGTCATCTCCACCGCCTGCACGGAAAAAGGCGAGACGGAAGAATCCGGGGAGGCCCCATCCGCGGAGGAGCCTGAGGCATGAAGGAAGTGACCATCTATACCGATGGGGCCTGTTCCGGCAATCCAGGCCCCGGCGGTTGGGCGGCCATACTGCAATACAAGGGCATGGAAAAGGAGCTTTCCGGCGGGGAGCGGAACACCACTAACAACCGTATGGAGCTGACCGCCGTGATCCGGGCGCTGGCGGTCTTAAAGGAACCCTGCGCCGTAGACGTATACACGGACAGCCAATACATTTCCAGAGCGATAGGAGAGGGCTGGCTGGTGAAGTGGAAGAAAAACGGCTTCACCAAAAAGGGCGGTCTGAAAAATGCGGAAATGTGGAGGGAGCTGGACAGCCTCCTGCAAAAGCACACCGTCACCTTTCACTGGGTCAAGGGCCATGCAGAAAACGACCTGAACAACCGCTGCGACCGATTGGCTGTCAGAGAGCGGGAAAAATACGCATAGAAAAACACTGTCTCAAAATGATTTACAAAAATCGCAAATTGCAAGTGCAAGTTGGACACTCGGTAGAATGAATTTATGAAC
>JAJQCH010000110.1 GCA_021202795.1 Oscillospiraceae bacterium | reverse complement strand
TGCCAACGAGCATCACTGAAAAAACTATTGCAACTTGCTATTGCAATTCGAGCTTTTTATATAACGCGCTTCAAGCAAATCATAGGGCGCCTTTTGCGCTCCCACAGGGCCGCAGAGGACAACGGCAAAACGACATACACGGCAACGGAAGGAATTTAAAATGGACGAAATACGACGCATGGCCGAGGCCGAGGCGACACAGCTCACCATTTGGCGCAGGGATTTTCACCAGCATCCGGAGCTGGCTTTTCATGAATTCCGCACGGCGGACATCATTGAAGCAGAGCTGCAAAGCCTGGGCATACAGACCCGACGGGTGGGAAGCACCGGCATAACCGGCGTGCTGAAGGGGAGCAAACCCGGAAATCGGACAATAGCCCTTCGCGCAGATATAGATGCCCTGCCGGTACGGGAACAGTCTCAGGCGGCGTATCGCTCCAGGACAGACGGGGTCATGCACGCCTGCGGTCACGACGGACACACAGCCTGCCTTTTAGGGGCAGCCCGAATTCTGGCCGCCAAGCGAGACAGCTTCGGCGGGGAGATTCGGTTCCTGTTCCAACCGGCGGAGGAGGTAGGCGGCGGTGCAATCCCCATGATGGACGCCGGCGCTATCCATGGGGCAGAGCGGGTATTCGGTCTCCATGCCGCCTCGGATCTGCTCACAGGCACTGTGGGCCTGAAGCCCGGACTGAACAATGCCGCAGTGGATCATTTTACTATCCGGGTGCAGGGCAAAAGCTCTCATGTGGCCGCACCTCACCTGGGGGTGGACGCCCTCTATATCGCAAGCCAGATCGTAGTAGCGGTGCAGGCCATCGTGACCCGGCTCTATTCCCCGGTGGAACCGCTGGTCATCGGCATTGGAAAGCTGACCGCCGGCACAACCTATAACGCCCTGGCGGAGGAGGCCATTCTGGAGGGAACCACCCGCACCGTTTCTCTGGAGACCCGCGCCAAGGTACACAGGCAGATAGACGAGACCGCCCAAAGCATTGCCGCCCTCTACGGCGGCGCCGTGGAGACGCAGTGGGAGAAGTTCACCTCTCCCCTCCTGAACAATTCTCAAGCAACGGCGGAGGCCGCCGCCGTATTAGAGCGGTTGTATGGCCCCGGTCACGCCATATGCGACCGGCCTCTGTCCATGTCCGGGGATGATTTCGCAGAATATGAGCTGGAGGTTCCCGGCGTTTACGCCTACCTGGGTACCGGCAAGCCCCAAAAGCCGGGTACTCAGGCCGCGCACCACAACGGCCTTTTTGACATAGACGAAGCCGCCCTTCCCATTGGCGCAGCGCTATACGCAGGGTATGCCCTGTTCTGGATGGGCATGGAATAGTCTTTTCCAGTATGCTGAAAAAGCCACGGCCAGACTGCTCGGTCTGGCCGTGGCTTTTTTATATAGCCGGTTTATTTTGAGTTGAAGATCTTGAATATGCTGTCGAAGGGGTCTTCCTCCTCAGGATCGGCCTCGGCAGGCTTTTTGGCTTCGCTGGCCATTTCGGTAGCCTGGGAGAAGAGATTCTCCTTTTTATCCTCCGCCGGGGCCGCCGCAGTCGTACCAGCGGTAGAAACGGCACGGGCAGTCTGGCTGTCTTCATCAAAGCCAGTGGCAATAACGATGACGCGGATCTCGTCCTCCATGGAGTTATCAAAGGATGCACCAAAAATGATGTTGGCATCCGGGTGGGCCGCCGCCTGCACCAGGTTGGCCGCCGTCTCCACATCCTCCAGACCCATGTCCTCGGAGCCGGTAATGTTGATAAGCACGCCCCGCGCCCCGTTAATAGAGGTTTCCATCAGGGGGCTGGAAATGGCCATTTGGGCGGCATCCTCCGCCTTGCCCTTGCCGACGGCATGGCCAACGCCCATATGGGCGAAGCCCGCGCCCCGCATGATGGTGCAGACATCGGCAAAGTCAAGGTTTATAAAGCCGGTGTTTTTGATAAGACCGGAAATACTGGTAACAGCCTCGTGCAATACCTCATCTGCAATCTCGAAGGCATTTGCAAATGTGACCTTCTGGTCAGTGGCATATTTCAGCCGATCGTTCGGGATGACCAGCAGGCTGTCCACCCGGCCAAGAAGCTCGTCAATGCCGCTCATGGCCTGAGCCATACGCTTTTTCCCCTCAAATCCGAAGGGCTTTGTAACCACGCCCACGGTGAGGATGCCGGCCTCCCTGGCAATATCCGCCACCACAGGGCCGGCGCCGGTGCCGGTGCCGCCGCCCATGCCGGCGGTAATGAACAGCATATCTGTTCCCTCCAGGCACTTAGCGATCTCGTTGCGGCTTTCCTCCGCCGCCTTCTCTCCAACGGTGGGGTCACTGCCCGCGCCCTGACCATGGGTCAGCTTTTCACCAATCTGAATCTTCTGATCCGCTGTGGACATGGCAAGAGCCTGCTTGTCCGTGTTGACAGCGATAAATTCAACCCCATTGGTGCCAGAGCTTACCATCCTGTTCACAACATTGCCGCCCGCGCCGCCAATACCGACGACCTTCAGAGTAACAACATTTTCAGGGCCAGTTTCCAGCGAATGTACTGTTGCCATTATTTTGCCTCCCGTGTATTCTATAAACGGCATGACCGTCCAAACTGCATACGTTATTTTATATTTTATTACGAAAAACCCAACAGGTCAATAGTTATTTTAATTATGTCAAGTGATTTTTTTCTTTTTCATCAAAGAAACAAGGGTTCGCGCCCCTCAATCCGGGGTAACGTGTACGGCAGTCCCCTCTGACACATCAATGGTGCCAGTCAGGTCATCGTCTATCTGCTCCATAGCGCTGAGTATCATGCGGAGCTTGTACTCCGTGTTGTTGTTGGAACCCATTTTCACCGTGAAGCGACCCAGGTACTCAAAGGTCGGGCTGGCCGCGTTTTCCATGTCTATCTCCGTTACATCCGCGAGCATACCCAAGTCCTCCATGACTCCCAAAAGCTCCTGCAAATAAGATAGCTTCAAACTCTCATCCGTGGAGACTGTCATGATTTCCCCGGCGGTGGGCGAATCCGGCGTAATGTTTAAAACATGAATCAGGCCGGACAGCTCGTCCGCCGTAACGGATCCAAGCAGCTTGCAGTTGGCCGTCATCATCCAATATTGCCCCTCCCAGTCCACATAGGCCAGGGCGGAGCTTTCCTCAATGGTAATGGTGATTTTATTTGGAAGACTCCGCTCAATCGTGGCTGATTCCACCAGAGCCAGGCGGGAAAAAATGCGGCTGGAGGCGTTCATCTGATTGATGAAAAAAAGATTGTCGCCCTCGCTGATGCCGGAGGCCTCGATGACCTCCTCATCCGTGTAGGACGTCGCCCCCACCACTTCGATTGTCTGCACCCGGAAGAATACGCCCATACCAAAAACGATGGCCACTGCCACCAGCAGCACCGACAGGGGAGCAAACAGGCTCCGCTGCCGTCCCTTGCTCTTTCGGGACGCACCATATCTGTCTCGATTCGCCAAATGTATATACCTCAGTTCTCGGATTCGTATTTCATGACCTGCGCGCCCAGGGCGTTTAAGGCCTTATCCAGTCCCTCGTAGCCCCGATCCACATGGCCCCGGTCAGTAACGGCGGTCTCCCCTTCCGCCCCAAGTCCGGCCAATATCAGGGACGCGCCGCCTCGCAGATCCTCCGCCAGCACCGGCGCGCCGTGCAAACGCTCCACCCCGGTGATAATGGCCACCCGGCCCTCTGTGCGGATATTCGCGCCAAGACGTTTCAGCTCCTCCGTCTGGCGGTAGCGGTTGGTAAAGATGTTTTCCACAAAAACCGTGGTTCCTTCCGCCTTCAGCGAAGCGGCCATCATCAGAGGCTGGGCGTCTGTTGGAAAGCCGGGGTATGGCCGTGTTATCACCGTTCGTCCCCCGCGAAGCCGCTGGCGGCAGCGTATCCGAAGGCGATGGCTCTGCCGCGCCACCTCGGCGCCCATGGCCTCCAGATTCTCCGTCACGCTTTCTGTTTGGCGGGGATCAATGCCCCGTAGCTCCACATCTCCCCCTGCACAGGCGCAGGCACACAGCATAGTGGCAGCCGCAATGCGATCCGGCATGATCCGATAGCCAACGCGATCGGCAGGGGTAAAGCTATGTATCGTCACCACAGGGGTTCCCGCCCCGTCTATATCCGCCCCCATGGCCCGGAGGAAGTTTTGCAGATCCACGATCTCCGGCTCGCGGGCGGCGTTTGTGATGACCGTCTCCCCTCTGGCGGCACAGGCGGCAATCATGGCGTTTTCCGTAGCGCCCACGCTGGGCAGCTCCAGGTGGACGGTACCACCCCGCAAAGTCGGCGCGAAACAGCAAATCTCTCCACCCTCGGCCCGAACATGGCTGCCCAGGGCTTCCATGGCGCTCAAATGCAGGTCAATGGGCCTTGGCCCCAGCTCGCACCCGCCGGGCATGGAAAGCCGGGACTCTCCGCAGCGGGCCAGCACAGCGCCCAGAAATATCACCGACGAACGCATCTCCCGCGTCAGCTCGTTGGGGATGGCGCACCCGGTCATGGGCCGGGAATCCACCCGGATAACGTCTTCCCGCCTCTCCACCCGGCAGCCCAGGTAACGCAGGATATTCAGCGAAGCCTCCACATCCCGCAGCGCAGGGCAGTTGGTAAGCTCCGTCTCACAGCCTGTCAATATCGTCGCCGCCAAAATCGGCAGCACAGCGTTTTTCGCTCCCTGGATGGTCAGGCTTCCCTCCAGGGCAGAACCGCCCTTTATCCGCCATACGCTCATATTCTGTCCTCCCAGCAGATATGCTGCAACATAATGTCACATCACATACTATGCGGGAAAAACAAAATCGTACCGCAGGAATCCCTTGTTTTTTGATTTTACTCCATTATGTCCTTTTGCGCAAGCCCCAAGACGATAGAGGCGATTCTGTCTGTGGCGTCGTTCACGCCCAGATTTCGACTGGCAATATGCATATGAACCATTGCCTGCGGGTCGTGCAGCAGACCCGTTACCTCGTCATAGAGGGACGTACCGTCAAACTCCCCCTCCAGAAGCATACGGGCCGCGCCGGCGTCTGCCAAGACGCGGGCGTTTTTCTCCTGATGGTGATTCACAACATTAGGACTGGGAACGATTACCGCCGGTTTTCCCAGATAGGTCAGCTCGCTGATGGTGGACGCCCCGCTGCGGCACAGGATAACGTCCGCCGCCGCCATGACCTTCGGCATATCGTAGATATACTCCCGCACGTCTGCGGCAGAGGAATTAATATGCTCCTCCGCCAGCGCGGCACGAACTCTGTCATAGTACTGCTTGCCCGTAGCATAAATCAGTCGAAATCCGGGCTTTGGCCCCATTCGGCGGATAAACTCAAGCATGGCCCGGTTCATATAATCCGCTCCCAGAGAGCCGAACACCGCCAGCACCACCGGCTCCTGTGCGTCCAGGCCAAGCTCCCGGCGGGCGCGGCCCTTGTCTGCTCCGCGAAAATCCACCCGGACGGGAGTGCCCGTTACCTCCACCCTGTCCGGGTGATGGTAATAGCTCCGGCTGCCCTCAAAGCCCACCAGAATCCTATCCATTTTCTTTTCCAGCATACGGGTTGTCAGCCCCGGAACTGCGTTGGACTCATGCACCGCCGTAGGGATTCCCATGGCCGCCGCCGCCCGCAGCACAGGGTAGCATACATACCCGCCGGTTCCAATGGCAACATCCGGGCGAAACTCCCGTAATATCCGCCGGGCCTGGGCCGAAGATTTTATCAGCCGCCCCACGGCTCTCACGTTTTCCGCCAGCATTTTCGGCTTCATGCTTCGCTCAAAGCCGGAAACGCGGACGGTTCGCAGCTCATAGCCCTCTCTGGGAACCAGCTCCGTCTCCATTTGATTTTCGGCCCCGACGAATAAAATCTCTGCATCCGGCAGCAGCTCCCTGATTCGTCCGGCCACGCCCAGAGCGGGATTGATGTGTCCCGCCGTGCCGCCGCAGGTAAATAAAAATTTCATTTACTTCTTCTCCGGGATGTCCCTGGAAAGGGACAGGATAATTCCCATCTCCGCAAGCTGTAGCAGCAGCGCCGTGCCGCCATAGCTGAAGAAGGGAAGCGATATGCCTGTCGTGGGGATAGTATTCGTCACCACCGCCACATTCAAAATCACCTGCAAGGCCAGGTGCGTGGTAAGGCCCGCTCCCACCAGACAGCTATATCTGTCCCTGGCGTGCATGGACAGCCAATAGCCGCGGATGATAAGCAGAGCGAACAGGCACAGAATCAGCATGGCGCCGATATAACCCAGCTCCTCGCAGACAACAGAGAAAATGAAGTCGTTATGCTCCTCCGGCAGATACAGATATTTCTGCCGGGAATTTCCAAGACCCAGCCCCAGCAGCCCCCCGGAGCCGATGGTATACAGGGACTGAACGATTTGATAACCTGTATCGGAGGCGTCCGCCCAGGGATCAAGCCAGGCAGTCACTCGATCCTGCACATAGGAAAAACCAAAATATCCCACCACTACTACGCCGGCCACCAGGGCAAAAGCAATGACGAACCATTTCATCGGCACACCTCCCAGCCACAGCATGACGATGCCCAGGGCCAGAATGATGATAATGCCGGACATATGCGGCTCCTCATACAACAGAAAGCATATGATCACCAGCGCGATTCCAAAGGGAATCAGGGAACGGAGCTTGTTCAGCTTTCCCTTACTTCGGCATATAAGCGCTGCAAAATACAGTACGATGGCAATTTTTGCGACCTCCGAGGGCTGGAAAGTGGTAAAGCCAAGGTTTATCCATCGCTTGGCGCCGTTTACCGTTTCGCCCACCAGCAGCACCAGCGCCAGCAGGATGATGGATACCAGCATGACAATATCGGAAATACGGTAAAAGAAGCTCATCGGAAACCGGGACAGGAAGAACATAAACGCCACGCCCAGCAGGGCGAACAGGAACTGCCGGACGAAGTAATAGGTGGCATTGCCTCCCGAACCGCTGGATACGTCATAGTAGGCTCTGGCATAGCTGGCGGAAAGCACCATAACGACGCCGATGGTCAGCAGCAGGATCGTCAGCAGCGCAAAGGGCAGATCCACCGGCCCGCGCTCAATGGAGTCGTCATAGGTATAATCGGCCAGGCGCGTATTTTCATAATGAACAGCGCTGTCATTTTTGTCAGGCAATGGCTCCCTCCCCTTTCAGTAACAAATTGATAACGTTGGATGCAATACGATTTTCACATCAGCCGTAGCGACCGATGCACCCTGCGAAAGATATGACGGCAAAAACCAGGGAAATACTTGCGAACAGGGCCACGATCTGCTTTTCCGTCCACTTATGGCCGCTCCAGCCGCCCATCTCCAAATGATGATGGAATGGGGCCATTTTGAAAATCCGCTTACCGTGGGTCAGTTTGAAATAAATAACCTGTAAAATATCCGACAGGGCCTCAATAATGTATATGATGCCCAGGGTCACTAAAATGAGCGGCATATCCAGCGCAAAGGCCATGCCGCACACGGCGCCGCCCAGAAACAGACTGCCCGTATCGCCCATGAAACACTTAGCCGGATGAAAATTATATATCAGAAATCCAAAAAGTCCCCCGGTCAGTCCGGCGGAAAACACCGCCAGAGATCGAAACTGCACGCCCCAGGCGAAGCATACCGCCGTATAGAACACGAACACGGGAACGGTTACGCTGGCCGCCAGGCCGTCCGCTCCGTCCGTCAGATTCACGGAGTTGACCGTACCCACAATGATGAAGGCGGCCAGGATAAAATAGAGCCACTCCGGCATGGAAATCGTCACGTTCCAGAAAGGAATGTATACGGCCTCCGGGGTAAGGTATCCCTCCAGCCGCAGCAGGTACAGCAGCGCAATCGCCACCACAAGCTGCAAGATGAATTTTGCTCTGGCGGAAAGCCCCAGATTTTGCTTCTTTTTCAGCTTTTCAAAATCGTCCAAAAAGCCAATCGCCCCGTAAAACAGAGAAAACAGCAGCACAAATATCGCGCCCATATCTCCGTCTCGAATGAAGGTGAAGCCAACCGTCAGCACCACCGCTGTCACCGCGATGATGAAAATCACACCGCCCATAGTAGGGGTTCCCGCCTTGGACATATGCCAGGTTGGGCCGTCCTCCCGAATCTCCTGCCCCGCGTGTATTTTTCTCAGCCAGGGGACGTATACCCGTCCCAGCAGTGCCGCCGCGATAAACCCCAAAATCAGGGCTGCGATTAGCCGTGTCGTCATGTTCCTCTCTCCTCGTTCCTCTTTACATAGTCCGCCACGATTTCCCGCTCATCCATGTGGCGTTTTTCTCCGTTTATTTCCTGATAGGTCTCGTGGCCCTTTCCCGCCAGGACGATCACATCCCCCGGCTGATGATGAGCAATGGCCCAGCCAATAGCCTCCGGGCGGCTGCATATAACCTGACGGGGCGCGTCGGAGGGCATTCCCTCCAGTATATCCCCGATAATTTTTTCCGGCTCCTCAGAGCGGGGATTGTCGCTGGTCACGATGGAAAAATCAGCGTTTTCCGCCGCAATACGGCCCATGATGGGGCGCTTTGTGGCGTCCCGATCGCCGCCGCAGCCGAACAGAACGACCAGCCGGCCGTCGGACGCCTCCCGCATGGTCTTCAGCACCTTTTCCAGCGCGTCTGGCGTGTGAGCATAGTCGATCACCACGGTAAAATCCGCTGGCGTGGGAACAATCTCCACACGGCCCTTCACGCCCTGGGATTTTCCCAGAGCGGCGGTGCAGTCCGCCAGAGGAACCCCCAGCAGCAGTCCCGCGCTGATAGCGGTCAGCGCATTGCTGACGGAGAAACGACCGGGAATGTTCAGACGCACTGAAGCCCGCTCCTCCCCGCTTTTGGCCGTGAAGGAGACACCCCCAGCGAACAGGGAAACATTTTCAGCCGCCAGCGCCGCCTCCGGCCTGCCTTCGGCGGAATAGCCCAGCACCGGGCATTTCGCCTGCCGGGTCATAAACGCCGCCCACGGGTCGTCCAGATTCACCGCGCCCATGCCGCACTGAGAAAACAGCCGCGCCTTCGCTTCGGCATAGCGCTCCATGGTGCCGTGAAAATCCAGGTGATCCTGGGTCAGATTGGTGAACAGCCCTGCCCGAAACCGAACGCCCTCCACTCTGTCCAGAGCCAGAGCATGAGAGGAAACCTCCATCACAGCATACTGGCAGCCCGCCGATACCATCTGACTTAAAAGCCTTTGCAGGTCATAGGATTCCGGCGTTGTGCGCTCCGTAGGAAGCTCCCGGTCTCCTATCCAGTTGGATATGGTTCCCACCAACCCCACCTTGGCTTTCAGGCAGTCTTCCAAAATATGCTTTATCAAAATGGTGGAGGTGGTTTTTCCATTGGTGCCGGTAACGCCGATCATTTGCAGTTTATCCGCCGGGTGTCCAAAGAAAGCCGCCGAAGCCAGGGCCAGCGCCTTTCGGCTGTCCGGCGTCAGAACATAAGGGACATCTCCCTCCGGCCTGTGCTGACACAGCACCGCCGCCGCGCCCTTTTTCATCGCCCCCTGAATGAAACGGTGGCCGTCGCTTTTCAGCCCCTCCACCGCCACAAACAGATCCCCCGGTCTGACCTGACGGGAATCATAGCATATATCCCGGATGTCCCCGTCCAGAGAAGCCGTAGCCTCCTGGATGGGAACCTCCGCCAAAAGCTCTCGCAGTTTCATACTTACCCCAATCTCCTACAAAAACGCAAAGTGCCTTGCGGATGCGTTTTTTAGTACCGGCCCAGATTACTGGAGTCCGAAAGAGTGACAGTGACGACCGTTCCCTCGTCCACCAGTTCGCCGGCCTCTACGCTTTGCTTCACCACGGTGACGGTGCTGCTCTCCAGAAGCGTTCCCTCCGCCTTGATATACAGGCCGTACCAGCCCATTCGGATACGGGCCGTCTCATAATCAAGACCTGTCAGGTCAAGCATTGTTACCTGTTCAGCGGACGCCTCCTCCCCACAGTAGAGAACAATCTCACTCCCGGCAGCTACCGTGGAATTGGATTTGGGAAGCTGGTCGGTAACGGAGTCTCCGTCGCCCACTACGCGGTAATCCAGCCCCAGCTCCTCCAGGGCTGCCTCCGCCTCCGCCACAGTCTTGCCCACCAGGCGGGGTACGGTCTTATCCACCAGTTCCTCCTCCTCGTCAGTGTACTCCGGCTCCACGCCCAGATAGGGCAGAATATTGGACAGGATGGTTCCCCCCGTAGGGGCCGCCATCTGACCGCCGGAAACATAGGTACCGCTGGCGGAGCTGGGATCCTTTAAAAGCACAAGCACACACACCTCCGGGTCGTCCGCCGGAGCAAAGCCAATGAAGGAAACGATATATTTTTTTGATCCGGTGCTGGCCTCATAGGTAACGTCCTCGGATGTGCCGGTCTTGCCGGCCACGCGGTAGCCCGCCACATAAGCGTTTTTGCCGGTGCCGCTGGAGTTGCCCACCACCTGCTCCAATATCTCACAGCAGAGGGCGCTTGTCTCCTCGCTTATCACCTGGCGCACCACAGTAGGCTCCGTCTGGCTGATGATATTGCCGTCGGAGTCCAGAATCTGATCCACCACATAGGGCTGCATCAGATAGCCGCCGTTTGCCACGGCGCTGACCGCCGTTATAAGCTGAATCGGCGTAATGGTAAAGGTCTGTCCGAAGGAGGCCGCCGCAAGCTGGGACTTATTGTCCGAATCATAGAAGGTCTCCTCATCCCACCAAATACTGCTTGCCTCGCCGGGCAAATCGATGCCGGTGGTATCAAACAGGCCGAACGCTTCCGCATACTCATAGAAGGTCTCCGCTCCCACGCTGAGGCCGATGTTAACAAAGGCAATATTGCAGGAGTTCATAACCGCCTGGGTGAGGGTCTCCGTTCCGTGACCGCTGCTGCTCCAGCAGTTCAGCTCCGTGGTACGGCCCAGCACGCTCATGCTGCCGCCGCAGTAGAAGGTGGAATCCATCGTAATCGCCCCGGACTCCAGAGCCATAGCCAGGGTGATAATCTTGAAGGTGGAACCCGGCTCATAGGTATCGGATATGGCCTTATTTCTCCACTGGAGCGACCGGGCAGTGCTGATGATCTCGTTTCGCTCCTCCTCAGTCTCCGCTGCATCCGCCTCCTCCTGATCCTCATCGCTGATGGTCAGATAGTCGTTCAGGTCAAAATTTCCGATAGAGGCCATGCCCAAAATGGCCCCGGTATTCACATCCATAACGATGCCGGCAGCGCCGTCGCTGCACATATAATCCTCCACCGCCTCCTCCAGGGCAGTCTCCAGATAATACTGCACCGTCTCATCAATGGTCAGCACCAGGCTGTAGCTGTCCTCGGCATCATAATAGTCCTCATAATCCGTGAACATCATGTCAGTGCCGTTGGCGTTGGTGGCCCGGACAATGCGTCCGTCCGTGCCGGACAGTTCGTCATCGTAATAATATTCAATGCCCGCAAGGCCATAATCATCTGTTCCTACATAGCCGATCACATGACAGGCAAGGCTGCTGTAAGGGTAATAGCGTTTAGACGATTCCTCGATCTTGACGCCCATCAGGCCATATTCCTCCTTAAAAGCCCGTACCTGCTCGGCAATGTCGTCATCGACCTTCCGGGCCACAGTCGTATACCAGGAGGATGTGTTCTGTGTCAGCTCATACAGGTCGTCATATTCCAGATCCAATATCTCCGCCAGCGTGGTGGCAATCAGTTCAGCATCCTCATCGTACATGGCAATTTCTGCCGGACTGATATAGATATTGCTGGTGGAGGCGCTCATAGCAAGGATGTTCATGTTTCGGTCGTAAATCGTGCCACGCTTGGCGGAAACGGTCGTCTCCCGAAGCTGCTGCTCCATCGCAGCCGCCTCATACTCGTCATGGTGAACAATCTGTATGATATACAGCCGCACACCCAATACTATAAAAGCAACTATGCTGCACACGATCAGAAGAAACAGTGTGCGGCGAAGCATCATACGGTTTGGTGACTTGGGTTCCTTAGACTTGCTTTTTTTTGACATGGGGTTCTCCTTTGGGTCGCTTTGGTTGCCTGGGTCGCTGTATTTTGCCATCCGCTCCTTGTACTACCAGTATAATACGCTTGTCAATTAAAAATGCCATCAACAAACGCCTGGACGGAACTCATCAAGTCCTCAAGTCCCAGCGAGAACAGGTTTGTCTCCTCCTGTGTGACGACCACGGCCTTGTCACCGGCGGACACGCCGGAGAGGTAATATATCTGATCCTCCTGGGGTTCCTGCATCCCCAGAACGCTCTCGGCATACTCCTCCACGTCCTTCAGATTGAACGTGGTCTCATATTCCGCCGTCAGCTTGTCCTTTTCTGTTTGCAGCTCAGAAATCTGGCTTTCCAGGTCGGCTGCCGTGTCGGACAGCTCCAATACCTGTATCTGGGCCAGCATCAGCATGACGCACAGCACCACCACGACCACATAGCCCGCAACGGCTACCGCCGACACACGCTGGCGAGTCTGCGCCTGTTCCCGTGCTTTGGCCTTTGACTTTGACTTTGTCTTTGTCTTTGTTTTTTTTCCGGGCCGTTCCTTGACCCATTCCTGTTCCTCAGGGCTTAGGACAGGATCGCCGGGGTATTCATACTGTTCCTGTCCCACATAAGTGTTGGGATTTCCGAAATCATAGGCCAGGGTGCCATCCACGGCGCCGGTCACGAAGTTATAGCTTTTGAACGTTTTTATATCTGGCATAACTACACCTTCTCCGCAATGCGCAGGCGGGCGCTTCTGGCCCGCGGGTTTTCCTCTGTTTCTGCTGCGGTGGGTACCACCGGCTTTCGCGTTACGCTTTTCATGGTCTGAACAAAGCCGCAGGTACACACGGGAAAATCCCGTGGGCAGGTGCAGCCGTTCTCCCTTTTGCGGATAGCCTCCTTCACCAGCCTGTCCTCCAGGGAGTGAAAGCTGATGACCAAAAGCCGTCCGCCCGGCGCAAGTCTTCCTTCCACCTGATCCAGCATCCTCTCCAGCTCGCCCAGCTCGTCATTGACGGCAATGCGCACAGCCTGGAAGCACCGCTTCGCGGGATGCTGTCGTTCCCGGCGGGCTGAAGCGGGTATGACATCCCGTATCAGCGCCGCAAATTCTCCTGTCGTTTCAATGGGCTTATGCGTCCGACGGTCAACCACCGCCGCCGCAATGCGCCCGGCGTATCGCTCCTCCCCATAGCGCCAGAAAATGCTCCGCAGCTCCGCCTCCGACCAGGTGTTCAGCACATCCCTGGCCGTCAGGGGCATGGTCTGATCCATGCGCATATCCAGCGGCGCGTCGTGCATATAGGAAAAGCCCCGCTCCGCGTCATCAAGCTGAGGGGACGACACCCCCAAGTCGAACAAAAGCCCGTCAGCCTGGGCAATACCCTGGCTGTCCATGATGGTTCCCAGGTCGCCAAAGCTCCCCTTTACCAGCACCGCCCGCTCCTCAAAGCGAGCCAGACGCTGGCGGGCATAGTCCAGGGCCATGTCATCCCGATCGATACCAAGAAGCTTTCCTGTGGTCAGTCTCTCCAATATCGCCTGGGAATGGCCGCCAAGGCCCAGCGTTCCGTCCACATATATCCCATCGGGACGGATGTTTAAATACTTCACACATTCCTGCAGGAGAACGCTTCGATGCTCCATCAGAAATCAAGCGCCTCCATCACGGCTGCGATATTCTCAGGCGACGCCTCGCCATCCCGAATGGCATCCCACTCATCGCTGTCCCAGAACTCCGCGTGGTTGTTGCTGCCCAGTACGGTAACATTTTTCACCAGCCCCGCCCGCTCCCGCAGATTCTGCGGCAGAAGCACACGCCCCTGGGCGTCAAGCTCGCACTTGCTGGCAAACGCATACAGAGGCCGCATGGCCCGCTGCCTCACATAGGGCATGGCGTTCACCTTGTCAGAGAATATCTGCCACTGCTCCGCGCTATAGGCGCAGAGGCACTTGTCCATGGATAGGGTCACATAAAACTCCGGGCCAAGCTCTTCCCGCAGGCGGGAAGGGATAAAAAGGCGTCCCTTAGCGTCAAGAGAATGATGATACTCTCCTGTCATTTGGAACACCTCCCACCCGTTTTATGTGAAATTGAGCCACCATTGTGGGAAAACAAAACATTTTCCCCCACTTCGCCCCACCATGGCTTTTATTATAGGGGGCGGCGGCACAAATTGCAAGCGGAAATTTCTCACTGAAATCGGAGTTTTTTTCTTCCAATTTTTTACTATTGTTGTCCGTTCGCGCTGCCACCACAATATCTAGTTTTAACCGTCTCTTTAACGTTCAAGTAAAAATCAGAAAAAGCAGTTTTCGAGGGGAAGAACTAACATTTTTTCTAATTATCTGCTATAATTTCATGTTTTTCGCCAAATTTTGCATATCCAAGTCTCTGTGCAAAAAAATTCCCCACCGAAAACAGTGGGGGAATGGAAAAGGCGACGCCCGGATTTGGCGCTGCCTTAATTATATTTTTTCGTAAAACGGTGGTTACTCCTGCTTTTCCTGACGTCCGGCGGGCTGACCGGCGGCGCTGCGGAACCGGGCGCGGCACTGGCGCACAATCTCCAGGGACTGCGCCATGGACTGCTCCGCTCCGCCCAGGGATTCGTCCAGATATTCGTTGGCAGCCCGGCGTATTTCACGGGACTTGCTTTCCGCCGTGGCCAATATCTCCTCTGATTTAGCCTTAGCCGCCCGGACGATCTCCTGCTCGTCCACCATCTTTCTGGCCCGCTCCTCCGCCAGCTTGCGGACGGATTCCGCCTCCTTCTTCGCGCTGCGGATAAACTCGTCGCGGGCAGATACAAGGCGCTTCGCCTCCGCCATCTCCGCCGGGAGCTGGGTTTTGATCTCCTCGATAAGGTCAAGGGCCTTTTCCCGATCCACAAGGCATCTGTCGTTGCCAAGGGGTACGCCCCACGCCTCAGAGATCATGGAGTATAAAAGCTCAATAAGCTCAAGAATACCTTCATTGTCGTTCATTTCTCTGTCTGCCTCCTCGTTTGTGTTTTAGTTAATACATCGTCAATAATTTCCATAGGAACCAGCTCCGTCAAATCAGCCCCATAAGCGGCCATTTCCTTGACGGCGGTGGAGCTTAGAAACGTATATTTCTCGCTGGCGGTGAGAAACAGCGTTTCCAGATCGGGGTTCATTTTTTTATTGATAAGAGCGATCTGGAACTCATAATCAAAGTCGGACACGGCCCGCAGCCCCTTTACGATAACCGGGTTTTCAAGCTGCTTGGCATATTCCACCAGCAGCATATCGGTGGTCGTCACCTCAACATTGGCGTACCGAGCCGTGGCCTTTTGGGCCAGCTCCACCCGTTCTTCCAGGGTAAACAGAGGAGACTTTTCCCGGTTTTTCATGACGCAGACAACAACCTTGTCAAAAATCTGTGCGGCGCGGCGAATAATGTTCAGATGCCCCAGAGTGATGGGATCGAAGCTGCCCGGATAAATAGCTGTGGTCATGGCGTTCCTCTTATATGTTTATATTTTTCCGCAAATTGCAAGTGCAAGTTGGACACTCGGTAGAATGAATTTATGAACCTTG
>JAJQCH010000092.1 GCA_021202795.1 Oscillospiraceae bacterium | reverse complement strand
CTGGCTTACTGTTGATCTGATCGAACGACCCTTTTGCTGACTAACACCAAAAATATTTCTATTTACATAACTAATTGCGATTTTTCAGCGTGCCCAATATGTGGAGAAAGAATCTATAAGGATACCATACAAATTCCAGTTAGCAAAACACGCGGTGTGGACTATAATTTATTCGCCTGCGGCACGCATTATTTTGCGTACCCATCGAAAAAAATGAAGGCCCTTTTGAATGGTAATCCTTTCGCAGGAAGTATTAGTCAGAAGTGGGATTACTACTTCGCCAATCTAGCTTCACTGCAAAGAAATCCTGATACATGGAATAAATATTTAATTCTTTTATTGATGGGGGATGAGAAGAAAAAGAAGATACTGTTGATTGGCAATCACGCTGAGGAAACGACTGAGGATCTCATATATTTAGATTACAGGGAAGAAGAAACCAGAGATATTTTAACTCGGATATACAAGTTCCAGGAGTCAAAAATTCTTTTTCATGATAATGAATATACCGTATTCTTTGCAAGTGATAAACACTGGACTACTGTGTGTCCACAATACATTTTGGGAGAAATATCAATTGATACGGGTGCCGGGTACCGATATGGTCGTTACCCTGGGCGGTTAGTTGATGCTCTTTTGTACTCTCCATATACCAGAAGATATGAAATCGTTCGTACATCTTATCTTGAAACGTGCGGCTTATATTGTATGGATATATCGATATACAAAAATTTCATAGAAAAATTCGGCAATCCTGGCATTATTCCAGTAGTGATAAACTATAAGAGTAATGGCAAAAGTAGCTTTAATGATTTAAATGTGGAATCAGTGTTGCACACATTTGGATATAATGTAAATGAAAGCGATGGTTTAAGTAATCAGAAACGTCAAAGCATACTTTCAATGGTAATTGATTTGGAACTCATGGAGCAACATAAAATCGTCGCTTTTATTGACTGGCTTATTTCAACTCATACTTCAACTAAATATCTGTCTGCTCGTTATAAATGGAGCATGGATAAGGAATATGTGATAAACTATAAGGCAAATCCTGACCGCTTTATAATTGCGGCAAACTAGACTGTGAACACCAATGTGTTTACAATATGATGTTGGAAGAGACATTACGTTGCACATGGGTGCAGATGAGTTCCAAGGAAAAAGCAAACTTCTATAACCGACATATCAAAACCATACGACTGAAGATTTCCGCGGACGGTCAGCTTTGTATTAGAGCATAAAAGAAATAGCTTTCATTATGGATAGATGATAGCCAGCAGAAAAAAGTTTAACTCGCTTGTGGCTGAGGGAAAATACGGAACAAAGGTTGTAATGGCCGGGTTCAGGAGGTTAGCAGTTATCGGGAATTTCTGATACTAGCAAACCTGCTAATAGGTGTTAAGCTCTATCGGTCCTTTTGCACCATTTTTGGAATGTTTTCTTCCAGTTCGAGGAGTCAAGGCCCTTTCATCGACTGATTGTCCCTTGTGGTGAGGAAATTACGAAAACAGAAATCACTCCCAATGATTAAAATCAGGAGATTGAGCAGAGGTAAACAACTATTATAATTACTGAAAATCAAAAAGACTGGTGTATTTCTACATCAGTCCTTTTGATATTAGTTTTGTGGGATGAGATCAAAAATAGATAATTGTCCTATTGTTTGATTTGTTAGGTCAACGTTTCTGTATGCAAAATTTTTAGTTTCTTTTTCGCCCGAATGAAGAGTTACGGTAGAAGTATGAGTGTTAGAAATTGATTCTGTACGTTCAGCTTTATTGCGAGGTGACTCTATCTTTAAAGGAATGTCTCCCTGATGCGGAGTGCTAAAACGCCCTCTGTGTTGAATTCGGGAATGTTTTTCGATTTCTTCCGGCGACATCTGCGATGAAATAGAGAGGAGAACTTCCTCTAATCTAGCATTGATTTTTAAATTACGCTCCATTTTCCTTCGTATAATACCATAGCATCCCACCGGTGAAATATAAATGTCTTCAGGAACATCGGGGGAGACAATATCTTGCATTGAAGAGAAAAGACAGTTCTCAGGTACACTTGTGCAATTGATTGATTGTCCATTTCCTAATTCTACTATATCATTTTTCCCTAGACTCAGAAAATATGATTCACCAGATATTTTTGTCACTCTATTTGATAGTGGAAGAGCAGATACATCTATATTCAATGTTTCCGTATTGCCATTGATGAGTCGATCACCCAGCCAGCGAACAACTGGAACAGCCCATGAATTTCCAGTAGCCTGATAACGATTGGTTTTTTTTGCGGCAACAAGATTGGTGTAATTATCAGGGAGCCCCATTAGACGTTCAGTTTCAAGGGGAGACAATCTACGGATACGATTATCCTGAACAACGAATAACGAGCCGTTGTATGCAGCTGCATTGCCGTTCCATTTTGTTCCATATGCTGAGTATAAGCAGTCCGTATATTCACGAAAAACCTCAAACATATGATTCTCTTTTTCAAAAGTCAACGGAGCAGATGGATAGTTTTGCGGTTCATGGGAATTGATTTCGAAAAGAACATCTTCTGGCATAAAATCTTTTCCCCCTGCAATAACGTATAATCTGCGTCGTTGCTGAGGTAACCCAAAGAATTTTGCATCAAGAATGCGCCACGCAACATTTCGCTTGTTACCATAAATCAGTCCGGCATTAGGCCATCGATTTCCCTTAACAGTCAGGACTTCGTTTAATCCAGCTAAGGAAGATACAAGGCACCCAAAGGCATTTGTTTTATCGGTAAGAACGCCTTCGACATTTTCCCAAAAAACTTTGCATCTATTTTGTCCGGCAGCTAAACGAACAGAATCATTAGAATCAATGATATCGACAAATTTAAGGGTTAGATTTCCACGGTCATCATTTAATCCATTTTTCCATCCCGCTAGGGAAAATGCCTGACAAGGAGTTCCTCCACAGATTAAATCAGGAGTACTAATTTCTCCTTTCCTAATCATGTTTGAAATGTCGTTCATGTCTCCGAGATTAGGGATGGATGGATACCTCTCTGATAAAACTCTTGATGGAAATGTTGCAATTTCGGAAAACCAATCGAATTTAACATCGAAAGGAGCCCATGCAACAGATGCAGCCTCGATACCGGAACATATACTTCCTACTGTTTTAATCATGTATACAGTTCCTCCTATCATTAGCGTATCTTTAATTATATCACATATATGGACTTGGTGGTATCTATTATTTTCATTTTTTGACGTTTTTGATACTATCAGAGTATGCTATTAATCTAGTAAGCTCGCTTTTCCATCGAGCAATATCATACCAAGGACATCCAACGCAACCATGCTCTGCATCTTTTCCCTTAGTAGGAATATCTGCGTCCCAAGTAGGACCGCGCTCATAATAGAATGAAATACCGTAAATAGTTCCTCTTTGTCCGGTCTGAAAACAATTTCGACAAACTTCTCGTTTTTGTTGATTGCGCTGGTTCGAAAGTAGTTGGAATTTTGACCTGATTTCCGCATCAGTCATTGTGTCTGGATTTTCAGCTTTTGTGTCATCATCCCAACGAATTTCGGAAAACTTATGATCTGGTAGGCAGTTGCGACTGGGTGTGCTTTCATAAACATCGAAATTTCCCAATACGCTAATAATTCTGTTTCTAAGGGCAGGCGACCATGTTTCATATCCGTTCCCAGCAAGTTCCACACGGTCAATTGGCAATAACTGCAATCTCGTGCTTCGGTTATTCCCGCAGACAGGACAATGATAGTTAAGGTGCGTGGCAATTGTGTATCCGGACTCTTTTAAATCTTGAATTCTTCGGGCAAAATTTGCATTCGATATATCACAATTTCTGCAATGCCATTTACCATCAGCAAGAATGTAGAAGATATCTTTAGTTTCTACCGATCGAGTAGATGCCCAGTAGACATCTTGCTTTTGCTTCCATGATTGGTACTTTGAAGGATGCATCTGATTATAGATACTATTGAGATGTTCTTCCAGTTTAGTTCTATCATCCTCAGGGATAGATACCCCTGTGCGGCGATATTCGACTGGAACCCAACCGTCCCATTCAGCAGGAACATCTGAGTATTTGAATGTTACATGGACATACTCTTCAGAAGCTTTTGTGTTTCGGAATCTAGAACCTTCGTATAATTTTATATTTGGATTGAGTGACATATAGTTTATTCCTCCTCAATACCATCAAATAGTTCAGATAAGGAAACATTTAAACCGTTTGCAATTTTTTGAATATTGACAATTGAGATATTACGCCGTCCTTTTTCTACGGAAGCATAATAAGTGCGATCCATTCCTATATGTAATGCGAATTTTTCCTGACTAAAGCCTTTAGCAGAACGGAGCTTTCGTATATGAGCTCCAAATGCAATTTGTATATTTTCCATTTTTGAAACCTCCAACTCTATTTTAAAGGCACGCAGTTTTTAAGACAACGGACTATGAGCAACAGTGCGCCCTTTATTTAAAGGGTAAAGGCGCACTTCTATATCCTTGCGGATATTCTGTGCGATCTGCGATGCCTCCCCTCTCTCCTGCCGACATTTCCTGTCCGGCATCCAAGAGGGCGGGACCCCCAATCCCGAACAAGAGGGCTGCACCCTCTTGCGCCGCTTTGCGGCTATCTCCTGCTACCACCGGCTTGACGGTCTGCGACCGCTGCGCCGGTTATCCCCCACAAATGAATATGATACATAGACCGATTGTTGTAAAAGGCAGTCGGTCTTTTTTATGCCCGAAAGGAGGATTGGTATTCATGTCAAAAGAGTTAAATGACCTGAGAGCCGAGCGTGACCACGCCAGGCAACAGGCCGAAGTGTGGAAGCACCGGGAGGAACGTGCCGAGCAACGAGTGAAGTACCAGCGCAGCGCTAAAGACCGGAAACGCACCCACCACCTGATCCAGTACGGCGCAGCCTTTGAATGCCACCACAAGGAGCTGTCCGTTCTGACGGATGAGGAAATCTATCTGTTTGTCGAGAGCCTGCTGGACATCCCGGATGTGCGTCTGCGGATACAGCAGATTGTGGAGAGCCACAAGAAAGAAGGTGATTGAACTGGCTTTATACCATTTTCATGTAACGCAAATCAAACGAAGCGAAGGTAGCAGCGTGATTGCTTCCGCCGCTTATCGTGCCGGGGAGAAGCTGCACAGTGAGCGATACGACGAGTACAGCGACTACACCAGAAAAGACGGCGTGATTATGTCGGAGATACTGCTTTCTCCCCAGGCACCGAGGGAGTACGCAGACCGGGAAACGCTCTGGAACGCCGTGGAGAAAGCGGAGAAAAGGCCGGACGCACAGTTGGCCTATTCCTTCGACTTCGCCTTTCAGAACGAGTTTACTCTGGAAGAAAATATCGCCCTTGCAAGGCGGTTCATAGAGGAAAATTTTCTGTCCAGAGGTATGACGCTGGACTATGCCATTCATGAGCCTGACAAGGAGCCGGGCGGCATCCCGAACCCGCACATTCACATCCTGGCCCCTATCCGCCCCATCAATCCTGATGGGACATGGGGCAATAAACAGAAGCAAGTCCCTGTCCTTGATGAGAACGGCGAACGTGTCTGGGACGAGTACGGTTTCACGGGCAGTTACTCCAGCGTGAAGAAGTATGTTCGCAAGAAGAAGTATGTGATGAAAGCCCAGAATGGTGGGTATCTGCCGCCACCTCCATCTGTGTTGTGGCACAAAAATAGAGCGTGTACCCATCCCCGAAAATTGGGGCGATACACGCTCTATGTAAATTTATATTCAATTCATCTGACCAATTTTAACTGAAAATTGCAGGAATCCGCACTTTTTCAGCCCGCTGAAATTCTATTCTTATTATGACACCACCGTCCTTATGCACCGTAGATTTGGACACGGAAAAGTGCCGGGCGGCGCTGCGGACGGTGGCGTTGTTTTCTACGATGTACAGCGCCAAACGTCTGGCCCGTTCCTGAATATCCTCGCGCATAGCACACCACTTCCCTTGCTTTTCTGCTCCATGTATATGCGCCGGGAGCGTGAGATTATGCGGGGAGGGAGGCGCTGGCGGACGGGGATATGAGTTGTTTTTCGCAAATGCAGCGGCTGTTCCATGAAAAATCCGAACGCATTTCTCTTTTGAGTATGCGTTCGGATTTTTGTAAAATGGTTCAAATGACAGGTCGTTATCCTTGCCAACTACAGAATATACGTCTGTTCTATCCGTAGAAGTGGGCGCACAGGAGCGCCAAAATGATCCACAGTGCGATGGCTGCGACTAGCAGAATCACAAGAACCAGCTCGATTTTTTTCGCGTGTTCCTTGACCCAGGGCCGGGTCTGCCTGATAATCAGCCCTATGATGGTCAGCGCCAGCAGCAGGCCGAAAAGGCTGCTGCATACTCTGACCAGGAAATAGAGAAACAAGGTTGATAATCGGTCATAGATGATGGTTCCCGTTATGGCGTTCGTAAATACCGCCATGAAAATTCCCTCCTTCCGTGCCGTAATTCATAAACCTGCGCAGGTAATATGTGGTTTCACCTCTCACGCCAGCCCGTCCGGGTACACGATAGGGTAGACGATGTTGATGACCTCCTGTGGCGTGTCCAGCAGATACTTCTTGGAGAAAAGGTGGCCCTTGGCCCTGACGGTGAGATTGAAGCCTGTCTCGCCGCCCCATTCCGTATAGTCCGTGGGGAAGTAGCGGCAGGTGGCGTTGCCGCTGTCTGTTATGATCAGCAGATAGGCGCTCAGCAGCGAGTGTATTCCCTCGCTTTCAAAATACAGCTCCAGTTCCACGCCCTTCTTTCCGCTGTAGAGCTTGCCGGTGTTCTCCCTGTCCGGGTATACAGACAGCTCGATGGAGCTGCTCTGCTGCACCATGGACGTGACCCAGCCGTATTCCTCGGCCATGGCCTCCACTTCCCCTATGGTGGTCTCCGGCGTCAGGGCCAGAAACAAGGGGACGGTGGTGTTTTCTGCCGTGATTACCATAGAGTTTTCGTCCATATACTCGACTTCCTTGGCCCCGACATAGACCAGACAGAGAATGGTTCCAATCACAACAAAGAAAATGCCTACATTGGTGCGTATGGCGAAAAAGGACGCAATCCGGCGGCCCTGAAATTTGGGGCTGGAGACATACCAGGCGATGCCGAAAACAGCGGCAGCCAGGACAAATGGCCCCACATTCCGAATGCCGGACAGAATCATGTCAGCGTTCATCCGCGCCCTCCCTTCACGCCAGCCCGTCTGGGTATACGATGGGGTAGGCGATGTCGATGACCTCCTGGGCTGTGTCCAGAAGATACTTGTGGGAAAACAGACTGCCCTTGGCCTTGATGGTGAGATTGAAGCCCGTTTCTCTTCCGTATTCCGTGACCTCTGTGGGGTAGTAATAGCAGGTGGCGGTGCCGTACTCCGTCTTGATCAGCAGGGTGGCGCTTTGCAGAACCTTGCTGTCCTCACCGTAAAAGGTCAGCTCCATGGTGACGCCGTAGACAGCCGAGGAACTTAAATAGCTGCTCTCCTCCGGGTATATGTCTATTTCTGTCGTGTTGGAACCCAGGGCCTCCCAGGAAAAAGTATTTCAGCCGTATTCCTCCGCCATGGCCTCCGTCTCCTCTATGGTCAGGTCGGGGGTCAGCGCCAGAAACAGGTGGACGGGGGTGTTGGCGGCGGTGATGTCCATGGCGTTGTCCTCCTGGCTCTGAACCCCCTGGTTGATGCCCCAGACGACGATCGCGACAATCAGCGCCGCGACAAATATAATGCCAATATCCCAGTAGATGATGATGAACGGCTCGTGGTTCTTCCGCTTCTCCCGCCCCTTGGGGCTGGTGACGTAGAGAACCGTTCCCAGCAGCACCACAGCCAGCAGGATGTTAAAAACAATGGCGACGATTTTCACTACAGTCGTAAGCTCCATATCTGCACCTCACATTTTCCGCTCTACAATCAGCATGGCAATGAAATATACCGCCGCGCCGATGATAACCGCCGACATCAGCGCCCAGGATGCCGGGCCGTTTCCAAGGAGCATGGCCGCGCCGTACATCCCGATGCCCATGATTTTAATGGTCAGATTGGCCGCCGTGGCCCGGATCTGGGTCTCCCGCTCATCCACGATGCCGTAGGTCTCCTCCCAGTCCGGCTGCTTCAGCCGCCGGTGGTACAGCACCCCCGCCGCGCAGATGATGACGGAGCTTATCCGCTGGTAGGCGCCCCGGTTCATTGCCAGGTCAACGATCAGCGCCACGATGGACACCGCGCACAGCGCCATCCAGAACCAGCCCCGATATTTATAGCCTTTGTTCATACCTCTTCCTCCTCATAGAAAAATATGTCCTCGATTTGCCGGTCAAAGTACCGGGCCAGTTTAAAGGCCAGGACGATGGAGGGGTTATACCGCCCCTTTTCCAGGGATATGATGGTCTGGCGGCTGACGCCCAGGGCGGCGGCCAGCTCTTCCTGCCTGATGCCCCGCTCCTTCCGAAGCTGTTCCAGGTTGTTTTTCACCCCGCGCCGCCGTCCGGCGGGGCGAGGCGTTCGTCTCCCGTCATTACGGCTTTCCCCCTTTCTATAGAAAAGTAAAGCTAGCTTGACATTATAGTATCATATACGCAGAGGGATGTCAAGTTAACTTTACAATTTTTTGTTATTTTTTTCTTTAATGGCCTTCCTGCGGTTTCTTGACAAAGCAGAGGGACAAGCATATAATAAAAAAGGTCAGAATCTGGCCGTATGAAGTCAGCCCTGGCAATGGGCGGGAATGAAAAAAGAAACACGCTTCGTAAAAAGATCGGAGGTATGTACAGATTATGAGGGCATTCGGTATGTTTTTGGGCGGAATGTTGCTTGGTTCCGTCGGTGTTAAGCTCCTTTGCAGCAAGGAAGCAAAGCAGGTCTATGTCCAGTGTGCCGCCGCTGCGCTGCGGGCAAAGGACAGTGTAATGAAAACAGTCAGCGCCGTGCAGGAGAATGCGGAGGATATTTTGGCCGAGGCCAGAGAGGTCAACGCAGCCCGCGCGGCCGCCTCGGAGGCCGCCGTATTCGAGGACGCGGTGATCGAGGCGGCGGAGGAACCGGCTGAGGCTGAATAATTTGCCATGACTTTTCCCGGCGCCACAGCGCCGGGAAAACTTTATCCAGCGGGCCGCCACGGAACGGTCGACCCTTGATGGGAGAGATACGATTGAGATTTATCATAAAACACGCTATAGCGGGTCGTCTGCGGGTGCATATGGATCAGGATGCTATGACCTGCGTACAGGCGGACGCGTTGCAGTATTATTTGGAGGGGCTGGACTTTGTTACCCGCGTCAAGGTGTACGAACGGACGGCGGACGCCGCTGTGGAGTATACGGGAGAGCGGGCCGCGCTGATTGAGGCGCTGCGGCAATTCCGCTATGAAAGCGTTCATCCCCCGCAGGAGTTGCTGGACAGCTCCTGTCGTGCGCTGAACGGAGAATTTCAGGAGAAGCTGGTTCTGCAGGTGACGCGGCGAGTGCTGTTTAAAGCGTTCCTGCCCGCCTCCGTGCGGGCGATCCTGACTGTGATCCGCTCCGTCAGCTACATAACCAAGGGGCTGAGATGCCTGCGCCGGGGCAAAATGGAGGTGCCGGTTCTGGATGCCTCCGCCATTGCCGTGTCTATTCTTCGAGGGGATGTGGATACCGCCGGTTCCGTCATGTTTTTGCTGGGGGTAGGCGAGCTTCTGGAGGACTGGACGCACAAGCGCTCCGTGGGAGATCTGGCGCGGAGCATGACTCTGCACGTCAATCAGGTGTTTAAGAAGGTGAATGGGCAGGACGTTCCTGTACCGGCTGCCTCCATACGACCGGGCGATCAGGTGGCGGTCTATATGGGCAGCTCCATTCCCTTTGACGGCAACGTGGTCGAGGGAGAGGCCATGGTGAACCAGGCTTCCCTGACAGGGGAGAGTCAGCCGGTAAGGAAAGTATCCGGCAGCTATGTTTATGCCGGTACGGCGATAGAGGAGGGGGCGCTGACCATTCAGGTGCGGGCTGTCTCCGGCTCCACGCGGTATGAGCGGATTATTGCCATGATCGAGGATTCGGAAAAGCTGAAATCGGCGGTGGAGAGCCGGGCGGAGCATCTTGCTGACCGGCTGGTACCCTATACCCTGGCCGGAACTGTCCTTGTGTGGCTGCTGACCCGGAATGTGACCAAGGCCATGTGTGTGCTTATGGTCGATTTCTCCTGCGCCTTAAAGCTGTCCATGCCCATCACCGTTCTGTCCGCCATGCGGGAGGCCAATGCCCACAACATCACGGTAAAGGGCGGAAAATATCTGGAAGCGCTGGCCCAAGCGGACACCATTGTGTTCGACAAGACCGGCACGCTGACGATGGCCCGGCCCACCGTTCGGCAGGTGATTCCCTTTGCCCAGTGGGATGAGGATGAAATGCTGCGGGTGGCTGCCTGCCTGGAGGAGCATTTTCCACATTCCATGGCGAAGGCTGTCGTTCGAGCCGCCAGGGAGCGTGGCCTGGATCACGAGGAAATGCACTCTCATGTGGATTATATTGTGGCACACGGAATTGCAAGCCATATCGGAGCGAAGCGCGCGGTCATTGGCAGCTACCACTTTGTTTTCGAGGACGAAGGCTGTACGGTTCAGGAGGAACGCAGGGCCGGCCTTGATCGTCTGCCGGAGGACTGCTCCTATCTGTTTTTAGGCATAGGCGGGCAGCTTGCGGCGGTCATCTGTGTGGAGGATCCCCTGCGGCAGTCGGCGCCTGCTGCGATTGCCGGACTTCGGGCTGAGGGGTTTCAAAAAATCGTTATGATGACCGGCGACAGTGAGCGAACAGCCGCCGCCATTGCCGCCCGTGTGGGTGTGGACGCCTATTATTCAGAGGTTCTTCCGGAGGATAAGGCTGCCTTTATCCAAAAGGAGCGGGCTGCGGGCCATAAGGTGGTTATGATCGGAGATGGCATCAATGACTCTCCGGCGCTGTCCGAGGCGGACGTGGGCATCGCCATCGGCGACGGTGCAGCCATTGCCCGTGAGATTGCGGACATCACGATTGCCGCCGGGAGTCTGGAGGAGCTTGTGACGCTCCGCTGTCTCAGCCGCGCCATGATGAGACGCATTGACCGCAATTATAGGGCTATTATGGGCGTGAATGGCACACTGATTGCTCTGGGACTTTTGGGCGTGGCCCAGCCGACGGCTACCGCGTTCATGCACAATGCCTCTACCATCGTGATTGGACTGGACAGTATGCGAAATTTGCTGCCCCCGGCGTGAAAGACGACCTGCACAAAGATCTGGACATCGTTTGGAATTGAACGGAGAATGGACGGAAACGGGAAATACTGTCATAGTTTGCATATTTGTATAAGCATATAAGACAGTTGTTCCGAGCTGGGTTTTTATGGTACAATAGAACAGCGGGAATGTTTTTACATGAAGGATGTGTTTTTATGGATAAACATAAGCTATATGATTCAAAATTCATCTCCATGGACGAGGTGCTGGGGAAAATCAAGACCGGGGATGTGATTGCCGTGGCGGCCTACGGGAACGAGCCGGTGGGATTTCTCCGCCGCCTCCATGAAATACGGGATCGGGGCGTTCGGGATGTGACCATCTGGCTGGCAAACCCTCAGGAGGAATACCCCTTTCTGACCATGGACGGCATGGAGGACGTGATCTCCATTCTCTCCATCTTCTACGGGCCAAGTCTTCGGAAGCTCCATTCCACCGGGCGGGTCAGCTTTGTGCCGAACAATCTGCATATGTGCTTTCAGGCTATGTATGAGACCAAACGGCCCAACGTGTTCGTGGGGGCGGTAACACCCATGGATCGGTATGGATATGTATGTATGTCTACCAGCCAGCAGATGGAACTGGAGCTGTTTGATACCTGCGAGACCGTGATTTTGGAGATAAATCCCAACCTTCCCTATACCAGCGGGACAACCCGCATATCGGCGGAGAAGGTGGATTTCTTTGTGGAAGGGGAGCGGGAGGTCTCCACCTCTCCGATTTATCCCCGCACGCAGGTGCAGGAGACCATCGCGGACTATGCCGCGAGCCTCATACACGATGGGGATACCATTCAGCTCGGCATTGGCGGTATGCCGGATGCGGTGGCCGAACGGCTGATGGACAGGCACGACCTGGGTATTTATACGGAGATGCTCGGCTCCGCCATGGGCAAGCTGATGGAGTGCGGCGCCGTGAACAACAGCCGGAAGATGTTTTACCGTAACCGCTCCATCGCCGCCTTTGCCTGGGGCGATCAGGGATTGTATGACTATATCAACGGGAACCCCATGGTGGAGCTGCTGCCGGTGCATTATGTGAATGACCCCTTTAACATCGCGAAAAACGACAATATGGTTTCCGTGAACACAGCGCTGGAGATCGACCTGACCGGCCAGATATGCTCGGAGACCCTGCTTGGCAAGCAGTATTCCGGCACCGGCGGGGCCTGGGATTTTGCCTACGGTGCGTTCCATGCGAAAAATGGCCGAGGTATCATCGCCCTTCAATCCACCGCCAAGAGCGGCACGATTTCCCGCATTGTCCCCCAGCTCACGGCGGGGAGCGTGGTGTCCATCCCCCGGAACATTGTGGACATGGTGGTGACGGAGTACGGCGTGGCCCACCTGCGGGGAAAATCCATCCGCCAGCGGGTGGAGGAGCTGATCGCCGTGGCTCATCCCGATTTCCGGGCAGAGCTGCGGAAGGAAGCCAACCGGCTTCAAATCTGGTAAGAGAGGAGGGCTGCACAGCATGAAAATACAATCAATTCTCGGCCCCATTGACACGGCGACGCTTGGCCCGACTCTGATGCACGAGCATATTAGCTGCGCCGACTGGTCTATGCGGATGAGCTTCGGAGATAAGTTTTTTGACAGGGACACGGTGGTAGCTCTGGCGAAAAAAGCCTTTGCCCCGGTGCAGGCCATGGGAGTGAAGACCATTGTGGACGGTACGCCCTATAACCTGGGACGGGATATGTCCCTTATCCGGGCCACGGCGGAGGCCACGGGGCTGAACATCATTGCCTCCTGCGGCTTTTATTTCCAGGAGGAGCCGTGGCTCCAGGAACGCGGCGCGGAGGAGATCCACGATTTGATGTACGCCGACGCGGCTCAGTGCGGCATTATGAAGTGTGCCGTGGAGCGCCAGGGGGTGACGCCTCTGATGGATAAGCTGCTGACTGTCACCGGTCAGGTGGCGGCGGAGCGGGAAATGCCCATATTCTGCCATACCGCCAGCCCATTCGGCGTGGGGCTGGACGCCTTCGACCGACTGGGAAAATACGTTCCCGCCCACCGCATCATCCTGGGCCACACCGGGGACACCAACGACCGGGACTATCTCAAGGCCGTGGCGGAGACCGGCTGCTATCTGGGCTTTGACCGGCTGGGCCACTGCGACCGGGACAATTCCGTGCAGTCTGTCACGGACAATATTCTCTGGCTCTGCTCCATGGGCTATCGAGACCGAATCCTCCTGTCCCACGATGCGGCGGTGTACCTGGCCTTTTGGGATAGCTGGGAAAAGAGCCGGGAGCAGGTGACGGATTTCACCGTGGTTCATACCCAGGCCCTGCCCCTGCTCCGGGCCGGGGGCATGACGGAGGCAGACATCAAAGAAATATTGGAGGATAACCCCCGCCGATTTTTTGAGGGACAGCCATGATATTAGAATCTCAGCGTACCCAGGTGGCGGATTATGGCCGCAAGCTCATCGCCGCCGGGCTGACCTCCGGCACGGGGGGCAATCTCAGCGTCTATGACCGGCAGGCGGGCCTTGTGGCCGTCAGCCCCAGCGGCATGGAATACGATGCCATCAGATCGGAGGATGTGACTGTTCTTAACCTGGACGGAACCGTTGCCGACGGACAGCGGAAGCCCTCCTCGGAGGCGCCTATGCACCTGCTGTTTTATAAGGCCCGACCAGACAGAAACGCCGTGGTGCATACCCATTCTCCGGCCATTACGACCCTGGCTTGCCTGCGGTTGCCGCTGCCGCCGGTGAGTTATCTGGTGGCCCTTTCCGGCAGAGATGAGATACCCTGCGCTCCCTATCGGGATTTCGGCGGGTCGGAGCTTGCACAGGCCGCTGTGGAGGCGGCGGACGGCTGCGATGCGGTGATATTGGCAAATCACGGTCTGGTGGCTCTGGGGAAGGATATGACTGCCGCTTTTCAGCTTGCGCAGGAGCTGGAATTTTGCGCGGATATTTATTTGCGCTGTCTTGCCGCAGGGCGGGAGCCGGTGCTGCTGTCGGCGGAGGAGATGGCCCGCGCCCGCAAGCGATTTGGAACCTATGGACAGGGAGAGACAAATGCAGACCATACCAAAAGAAATACCGCCCTTTGAGGGCTTTCCCAGGGAACTGACAGATTTTTTGTGGGGTCTTTCCTTTAACAATGAAAAGCCCTGGTTCCTGGCCCATAAGGAGGAATACGAGCGCTGTCTCCATCTGCCTGTTCAGGCTCTGGCCTGGCAGCTTCAGGAGCGGCTGGAGGAACGTATGCCCGGCCTTGCGCCGGAGGTGCATATATCCCGTATTTACCGGGACGCGAGACGGCTCCATGGCCGGGGGCCGTTTAACGATCATTTGTGGTTTTCCCTGGGAATGACGGCGAAGCTGTATACCTCCATGCCCCAATACTGGTTCGGTATTCATGCGGAGAGCTATAACTGGGGCCTGGGCGTCTGGAACATGGACGGAGAGGCTCTGGAGCGCTGGCGGCTTGCCATTGACGTGAATCCGGCTCCCCTGTCCCGCATTGTGCGAAAGGTGAATAAAATGGAGGGCGTGGAATTTTTGGGCCAGACCTATAAACGCCCCAAGGGCGATCCTGGAAAGCTCCTGTACGATTGGTATAACGCCAGAGATATAGCCGTTGGGAAAACCGGCTGGTTCGACCCTGACCCACCGGGTCCGGAGCTGCTGGACGAGATGACAGAAGCCTTCTGCCAGTTGGCCCCGCTGTATAAGTACCTGATGAAGATATAAAACTGAGAGGCTGTGTCAAAACGACACAGCCTCTCAGTCTGTCAAAAAATATAAGCATATAATATTTTTGCCCCATGATTTATGGCAGTCAGTCATAGGTGTGGGACATCTGAGACAGGGCAGCCGCATCGGCTACCAGTGTGAAATTCTTGTGGAGCTGGAGGATAGAGGCAGGTACCTGGGGGGTGACGGGGCCGAGGAAGGCTTCCCTTACGATACCGGCTTTGCTTTCGCCGGATACGACCATGACCACCCGCTCGGCCTGCATAATGTCGCAGATGCCCATGGTATAGGCAAAGCGGGGTACGTCTTCCTCTCTCTCGAAGAAACGCTTGTTGGCATGGATGGTGGCGTCGGACAGCGCTACCTTGTGAGTACCCTTGGTGAAGTGATCGTCCGGCTCGTTGAATCCAATGTGGCCGTTGGGGCCAAGCCCCAGAAGCTGCAAGTCGATCCCTCCCAGGGAATGGATCAGCGCATCATAGCGTTCACATTCTTCCTCTGCGTTGGGGTTTGCACCGCAAGGGACGTTGGTATTGGCCGGGTCGATGTTGATGTGGTCGAAAAAATTGCTGCGCATGAAGTAGATGTAGCTCTGGTTGCTGGTGTAGTCCAGACCCACATACTCATCCAGGTTGACGCTTTTGACCTGACGGAAGTCGATGTCACCCTTGTTGTACCACTCGATGAGCTGCTTGTAAGTGCCGATAGGACTGCTGCCTGTGGCCAGTCCTAATACGCAATTTGGCTTCAGCAGGACCTGGGCGGAGATGATATTGGCTGCCTGACGGCTCATGTGGTTGTAATCTCTGGCGGCAATGATTCTCATATAAAAAACCTTCTTTTTTTATTGGTCGATTGTAAAATGAAGTTGAACACCTAAAAAATCCATAGCAATTGAATCCTCGAATTGCAATAGCAAGTTGCAATAGTTTTTTCAGTGATGCTCGTTGGCA
>JAJQCH010000087.1 GCA_021202795.1 Oscillospiraceae bacterium | reverse complement strand
GGATTCAATTGCTATGGATTTTTTAGGTGTTCAACTTCATTTTACAATCGACCCCTTCTTTGTATTGCTTATTTTATTAAAATCGCCTTGACCTGTCAAGTCTATGCAATCCAATTCTAAAGCATACCGTTACAGGTTGATTCCATATTGTTACGATTTTGTGTTGCAAGAAAATCATAATTAGGATATAATGTTCCCTGTAATTTTTTTATTAGGAGGAACGACACGAATGAGGAAATTCACTAAGCTTCTGTCCCTGTGCCTGGCTGTGGCCATGCTTCTGGGGCTGGGAGCCGTTGCCTACGCCGCCGAGGACGACTGGGCTGATTATCAGCAGTATGTCATCAGCTACGCCGAGGCCGGCGCTCCCACAGAGGAGGACGCCGTCTCCATGACGGAAATCATCCTGGCCTGCGAGGACATGGACGACATCGCCGCCGCCTCGGAAATTCAGGTATTCTTTGAGGTGCTGGGCGCACTGGACTATGACGCCTGGGTAGAGGCCGGACAGCCTGCCGCCGGGGACATGGACAGCTCCGCTTCCGACGAGGCGTCTGTGGAGACCGAGTCCGCCGAGGAAGCCTCCGACGAGGCGTCTGGAGAAGCGTCTGACGAGGCGTCCAGCAAAGCCACCGGCGAGACTGCCACTCCCGCCTACGGCGACCTGGAGGAGGAAGCCGGGGACAACGCTGTGGTATCCTATCACGAGGACTATGTTACCTACATCACCGACGGCGAGGAAGTCACCGTGGAGATTGCCGAGGGGCAGACCGCTTATCTGACCGTGGACGGCGTGAACATCCCCATGGCTGTCGGCAACTATGACGGTACCGTTTCCATCGACGTGGTCGACCCCATCTTCGAGTCCGAGGACTATCAGACCAGCGACAAGGACGTTGACCTGACCACCGAGCTTGCCAGTGTTATCTACATCACCGAGGACGGCCTCCAGGAGAGCCAGTCCGTTCTCTCCGCCGCTGTGGACGGCGAAATTACCGACACTTCCGTCACCGGCGTGACAATCACCTCTGAGGACGTGGCCGCTCTGTCCGGCATCCGCGCCGGCGGCAGCGCCACTGTGGAAGTTTCCGACGTCACCATCACCCTGTCCGGCGAGGGCGGCAACGACTTCATGGGCCAGGGCGCAGCGCTCTGCGCCACTGACGGCGCCACCCTGATCGCCACCAACGTGACCGCCACCGTTTCCGGCTATGTCCGGGGCTGCACCTTTGCCGGCGGCGAGTCCACCCTGATGGTGTATGATTCCACCTTCATCTGCGACGCCGGTGAGTATAACGCCGACGCCACGGTCTCCGGCGCTGCCATGAGCCAGCCCCCCGCGGGCCTGGGCGTTTACGGCAACACCCGTCTGAACAACATGGTTCACAACGCCACCGAGTATTTTGAAAACTGCACCTTCATCAGCCGCAACTGGGGCTGCCTGGGCGTGGACGCCGTCGAGAACGGCACCCTGACCTGCGTTGACTGCTCCATTACCATCACCGAGAGCGGCTACGGCGCTTACTCCATCGGCGCCTGCGTGGACACCTTCACCGGCTGCACCTTCGACATCAATAACGGCGTTGTGGCCTTCGTGGCCGCCGACGGCACCGTTATCCTCAACGGCGGCACCGTCGCCAACTCCAACCGCTACGGCATTGTTACCCACCAGGCTATGGGCTACACCTCCGTTGTCAAGGTTCTGGGCGAAGGCACCGAGCTGAATTCTGCTTACTGCGCCATCATGGTCAAGGGCCGCTCCTCCGACATCGAGGTGGGCGACGGCGCCGTCCTGACCGCTTCCGAGACAGGCGTTCTGATTCAGGCCCAGGATAACGACGACACTGGCGCCGGCTTCGTCAACGACGAGGCTCTGGTGGCTGTCTCCATCCACGACACCGAGCTGGAGGGCGACATAGTGATGAGCATGGCTCCCGCCGAGGGCAGCACCGCCACCATGGCCGTGGCCCTGGATAACGCCACCATCACCGGCGCTGTCACTCTTTCCAACTCCACCCTGGCCATCGAGGACGGCAACATCTCCTTCGACAACATCCTGGATGTGGGCATGATCGAAAACGAGTACGGCCCCCGCGCCGACGAGACCTATCTGACCGTCACCCTGACCAACGGCGCCGTCTGGAACGTCACCGAGACCAGCTATGTCTCTGAGCTGACTGTGGACGAGACCTCTGTCGTCAACGGCACCGTCACCGAGGCCGACGGCTACTACATCGTAGAGCCTGCCGAGACCGCCGCTTCCGGCGAAGCCTCCGGCGAGGCTTCTGGCGAGGCTTCCGCTGAGACCGCCGCCGCTGGGGACACCAGCGAGGAGGCTTATCAGGAATACCTCCACGCCTGGCTTCAGGCCGAGGACGAGGTCAATGAGACCATGACCGAGGACATCGTTGAAAACGAGTTCATGCCCCTGATTTATGCCGGGGATTACACTACCTTCCCCGCTGAAATGCTCTGGGGCGATATGCTGGAGACCGGCAACCCCATGACCTATGATGAATTCGTAGCCGCCGGCGGCGTATATTAATCATTAATCATTCAAGGGCTTGATCGGAAACCCTCAAGCCCTTTCCCTTCTCTGTATCAACAGCACACAGAGAAGCCTTCGAACACATGACCAGCGGAAGCTGGCATCCGTCCCCCGCGCTTGACGTGCAGTTGAAAATTGGTTACTATAATAGTATACCAACAACGGCACAGGAGGCGCGGGGGATGTTTAATATTCTGATTGCGGAGGACGACCAGGAGCTGCGGGGACTGTTCTCTCACGTTCTGGAAAAAAATGGATATACCGTAACCGGGGTCTCCAATGGCCGGGAGGCGCTGGAGGCCACGGATGAGACGTATTTTGACCTCATCATCACGGACATCACGATGCCGGAGATGGACGGCTACGAGCTGGTGCGCCTGATGCGGGAGGCAGGCAGCTCCATCCCCTTTCTGATGATTACGGCGAAAAACGAGTTTGACGATATGCGGGAGGGCTTTCTCGCCGGGACGGACGACTACATGACAAAGCCTGTGAACGTAAACGAGATGGTGCTGCGCGTGGGCGCGCTGCTGCGCCGGGCGGAGATGATGAGCGAACGGCGGCTGATTATCGGCGGCACGGAGCTGGACTGTGACAGCCTGACCGTCACCGTGGGCGGAGAGAAGCAGGTGCTGCCCCAAAAGGAATTTATGCTGCTGTTCAAAATGGCCTCCTTCCCCGGCCACATCTTCACCCGCCAGCAGCTTATGGACGACATTTGGGGCTATGACAGCGAGACCGGCACCCACACCGTAGACGTGCATATTGGCCGCCTGCGGGACAGGTTCCGGGACAGCCCGGATTTTGAGATCGTCACCCTTCGGGGGATCGGCTATAAGGTGGAGAAAAAATGAAAAAGAGAAAGCGGATTCGATTCAGTCTCTATCTGGGTCTGGCAGGCATCCTGATAGTGGTCATGGTGCTGATTGTTATCATCGCGAACCTCATCAGCCAGGCGTTCCGGGTGGAGCTGTCCATGTACCCCATGATATTCATCAGCGCCGCCACCCTTATTATTGCCGCAGGGTGGGCGCTGCTCGTCGCCAAGTGGCTGTTTGACCCCATCGCGGAGCTGGGCCGGGCCATGGATCGGGTAGCCGAGGGAGACTATACCGTTCGGGTGTCCACCAGAAGCTGGTTCCGCGAGGTGCGGAGCATTTATAAAAACTTCAACCTCATGGCCAAGGAGCTGGAGGCCACGGAGATATTGCAGACCGATTTTGTCTCCAACGTGTCCCATGAGTTCAAAACCCCCATCAACGCCATCGAGGGCTACGCGACCCTATTGCAGGACAGCAATCAGACCAAGGAGGACGCCCAGGGCTACGCGGCGCGGATTTTGTTCAACACTCAGCGCCTCAGCGAGCTGGTGGGGAACATCCTGCTCCTGTCCCGGCTGGACAATCAGGCCATCCAGAACCGCCGGACGGCCTTCCGCCTGGACGAGCAGATACGCAAGGCCATCATCCTCCTGGAACCGAAGTGGAACAAAAAGGACATCGAGTTCGACGTGGAGATGGAGGAGCTGACCTACCTGGGGGACGAGAGCCTGCTGCTCCATGTGTGGTCGAATCTCATCGACAACGCGGTGAAGTTCGACCCGGAAGGCGGCCTTGTCCGCATCCGTCTGAGCGGGACGGCGGACGGCGCGGTGTTCACCGTCGAGGACAGCGGCCCCGGCGTGCCGGAGGAGGCGCAAAAGCATATTTTCGACCAGTTTTATCAGACGGACAGCTCACATAAAATGGAGGGTAACGGCCTCGGCCTCGCCCTCGTGAAAAAAATCGTGACCCTCAGCGGCGGCACGGTCTCCGTGGGAAATCTCCCCGTCCACGGCTGCCGCTTCACCGTGACCCTGCCCAGGGAGGAAGCATGATAAAGCGCGCCCCCCGCGTGGCGGGTGGTGATCCTGCCGTTTCGGTATCTGCTGTAAAAAAGAAAAACCACGCCGGCCCGTTCTCCGTCAGGAAAACAGGTCGGCGTGTGTGCCTGTACAGTTTTTTACATCAGCGGCGCCATAACCTTCAGCAGCGCGCCGGAGAGCTTTACTCTCAGCTTTTCCTTTTTCACGTTCTCCAGGGTGATCCGCTGGCATTTTTCCAGGGTTTTCTGGAAATCCCTGTAAATATCCCGGATGACCGGGGTTTTATACAGATATACCCCGCACTCGAAGTGGAGGTAGAGGCTGCGGTAATCGAGATTGATGGTACCGACCACCGCCTTTTTATCATCGCTGACAAACTGCTTGGCGTGGACAAAGCCGGGCGTGTATTCGTAAATCTCCACCCCGCCCTCCAAAAGCTCCCGGTAATGGCTTTTGGCCAGGGTGAAGGCGTATTTTTTGTCCGGGATATGGGGCAGTATCAGCTTCACGTCCACGCCCCGCTTCGCGGCGAAAAGCAGCGCCGTCATCATCTGGGAATCCAGTATCAGATACGGCGTCATGATGTAGACATAGTCCCGCGCAGTGTTCAGAATGTCAAGATACACCATCTCCCCGGTCAGTTCGTCGTCCAGTGGGCTGTCCCCATAGGGCATGACATAGCCCTCGGCCTCCGACGGCCCTGCGCCGGGGGCAATGAGGTACGGCTCATATACCCGATCCTCCGGCGTTGGGGCGTTCCACAGCTGCAAAAACATCATGGTGAGGCTGCGCACGCCGTCCCCCTGGAGCATGACGGCGGTGTCCTTCCAGTGGCCGAAGCGGGACGCCTCGTTGATGTATTCGTCCGCCAGGTTCACGCCGCCGGTGAAACCCGTGTGACCGTCGATGACCAATATCTTCCGATGATCCCGGTTATTGTAGACAGTAGAAACGAAGGGCCGGATGGGCGCAAACACGTGGCACTGGATGCCTGCGGCCTCCATCTGGCGGGGATAGTCAAAAGGCAACTTGGAAAACGAGCAGGTGCCGTCATACATCAGCCGCACCTCTACCCCCTGGGCCGCCTTGCGCTTCAATACGTCCAGCACATCTCCCCACATATGCCCGTCCTGGATGATGAAATATTCAAGGAAGATGAATTTTTCCGCTTTCTCTAACTGAGGGATAAGCTCCCGGAATTTGTCCTCTCCCAGGGGAAAATAGGTGACGCGGGTGTTTTCATAGATGGGATAGCCAAGCCTTGTCCCATATACAGCGAGAGGATAGAAGTCCGGCTCCTGCTCCTTTACCCGCGCCATCAGCTCCTTCTGGTCTGCGACATAGGGAGCGCTCTCGTCAACGATGAGCTGGAGCCGCTTTTCCTCCGCCCGGTGGCCCATGTCAGAAACAATGTAAAAATACAGCAGCGTCCCGAACACCGGGGCCACGCCGATGAGGATGCACCAGGTGAGCTTATACGTCGGATCGCGCCGGGTATTGAGGATGTATATCATCATCACCACGCCTACCACAGCCATGCCGCCGGTGGCGTATACGACATACCGCTGAAAAAGTCCGAAGGATACCACGATGAACAACACCTGCACCAGCAGCAGCAGCGTCACCACGGCAGAGCGGCTGAACACCGCCCGGAACAGGGCCTGTCTGCCGCGCCCTGGGGTCATGGTTTTCTTTTCTCTTGCCATCGACCGGCCTCCTTTACGCATAACATCCTTATTATATGCTATCATGCCACTCCCCGCCAGAAAAATCAATACTCAATCTGTTCGGTTTGACAAAAGTGCTCAGGATGAAAATATTTTCCTCCCGCCTATTGACAGGCGTATAGGAATATGCTAACATATGAACATCCTTTCATGCGTTTGTTTTTAGGAGGTAAGTCCATGCCGGAAAACGGAGAGATAGAACGCTGCGGCTATCTGTGCGTTCATGAGGAGACCGTGGAGCAGGTGCTGTCTCAGATGCCGAACGACGAGACGCTGTACGACCTGGCGGAGCTTTTCAAGATTTTCGGGGATTCCACCCGCATAAAAATACTATACGCCTTGTTCGAGGCGGAGCTTTGCGTGTGCGACATTGCCCAGCTTCTCGGCCTGACCCAGTCCGCTGTGTCCCATCAGCTCCGGGTACTCAAGACCAGCCGCCTTGTGAAGCCCCGGAAGGAGGGCAAGACGGTTTTCTACTCTCTTGCCGACGACCATGTCCGCAAAATTATCGCGCAGGGCATGGAGCATATCAACGAGTAATTTCAGATTATTTTAAAAGGAGAGACTATGATGAAAAAGACCTACAAGCTAATTGATCTGGACTGCGCCAACTGCGCCCAGAAAATGGAAACCGCTATTAAAAAGCTGGACGGGGTGACGGATGCCTCCGTCAGCTTCCTGACCCAGAAGATGACCATTGAGACAGACGGGGACGAGGCGGCCTTAAACGAGCTGATGAAAAAGGTGGTCAAGACCTGCAAGCGTGTGGAGCCGGACTGCCAGATCGTCCTGTAACCCGCCATGACGAGGAAAAACAAAAAAGCCCTGGCCCGGATTCTCGTCAGCGCCGCCCTGCTCCTGGCCGCCGCCCTGCTGCCCACGGAGGGGTGGCTGCGTTGGGTCACGTTCCTGGTTCCCTATGCCATTGTGGGTTGGGACGTGCTGTGGAAGGCCGTGCGGAACATTGCCCATGGCCAGGTGTTCGACGAAAACTTCCTTATGGCCCTTGCCACGGTGGGGGCCATGGCTCTGGGAGAGTATTCCGAGGCGGTAGGCGTTATGCTGTTCTACCAGGTGGGGGAGCTGTTTCAGTCGGTGGCAGTGGGCCGCTCCCGGCATTCCATCGCCCAGCTTATGGACATCCGCCCGGATTCCGCCCGCGTTCTCCGGGACGGGGCAGCCCAGGAGATTGACCCGGAGGAGGTGGCAGTGGGCGAGAAAATCCTTGTCCGCCCCGGCGAAAAAATCCCCCTGGACGGGGTCGTAACGGAGGGTTCCTCCTCCCTGGATACTGCCGCATTGACCGGGGAGAGCCTGCCGAGAAACGCGGCAGTGGGGGATTTAGTGGCCTCCGGCTGCGTGAATCTGACCGGGGTGCTGACCGTGGAGGTGTCGAAGCCCTACGGGGAGTCCACAGTGGCAAAAATCCTGGAGCTGGTGGAAAACGCCGCTTCCAAAAAGGCCAGGGCGGAGAATTTTATCACCAAATTCGCCCGGTACTATACCCCCGCTGTGGTCATCGGCGCAGCGCTGCTGGCGGTCGTCCCGCCGCTTTTCGTGGGCGGCTGGTCGGAATGGATACACCGGGCGCTGATATTCCTGGTGATCTCCTGCCCCTGCGCACTGGTCATCTCCATTCCTCTGTCCTTTTTCGGGGGCATTGGCGGGGCCTCCCGCCAGGGCATCCTGGTCAAGGGCGGGAACTATCTGGAGCTGCTGGCAAAGCTGGAGACGGTGGTGTTCGACAAGACCGGCACCCTGACCGAAGGGGTGTTCCGGCTACAGTACCTGTACCCGACAGAGGGCGTTACAGACGCGGAGCTTCTGGAAACCGCGGCTCTCGCGGAATGTCACTCCGGCCATCCTATCGCCCAGTCCCTCCGCCGGGCCTATGGCCGCGAGATTGACCCCGACCGGGTCTCGAACGTGGCGGAGGCCCCCGGTCTGGGCGTCAGCGCCACGGTGGACGGGGCAATCGTCCACGCGGGCAATGAAAAGCTTATGGACTCCCTGGGCCTTGTTCCCCCGAAGCCGAACGCTCTTGGCACGGTGGTCTATGTGACAAAAAACGGAAAATACCTGGGCAGTGCAGTCATCGCCGACAGCATCAAGCCCTCGGCCCAGGAGGCAGTCAAGGCCCTGAAAGCGCGGGGGATTCAGACCGTTATGCTCACCGGGGACAGCCAGGGGGCGGCGGAGACCGCCGGATCGGTTCTTCACCTCGACGAGCTTCACGCCGAGCTTCTGCCTGGGGATAAGGTCGAGCAACTGGAGACACTTTTGCAGAGGAAGTCCCCCAAGGGTACCCTGGCCTATGTGGGCGACGGGGTGAACGACGCCCCGGTTCTCAGCCGGGCGGACATTGGCATCGCCATGGGGGCCATGGGTTCCGACGCAGCCCTGGAGGCGGCGGACATTGTTCTGATGGACGACGACCTGACGAAGCTCCCCGCAGCCATGGACATCTCCCGGAAATGCCTGCGCATCGTGCGGCAGAACATCGTCCTGGCCCTGACCATCAAAGCCCTCTGCCTCATCCTTGGCGCTTTCGGCCTGGCTTCCATGTGGGAGGCGGTTTTCGCCGACGTAGGCGTGGCCGTGATTGCGATTTTAAACGCCAGCCGTATGCTGGGCAGGAAGTGAGGGAATTTCCCGCAAAATTCCTGTTGACCCGGTATAGTAATGAGCAGAAGGCGGCACCCATAGACATGACCACAGAGTTCAAATGAGATACGGCACCTTCCCCGCCGCTCCCGAATCTTGGCAGCAGCGGGGAAAGTGTGGTATAATAGCTGCAAACAGCTATTATATTCTTATTTTAATGAATCGTCTTGCTCCTGCCCATTGGGCAGAGCCGCAAGACATGATATAACGGCGGCACCGCAAAACATTGCTGTAAGGAGCAACCTATGTCTGACACACTGCAAACCGAAAGGCCCAGCGCCTACCGATGGCTTATGCTCATCCTCGTTTCTCTTCCAAATTTTGGAACGAACTATGCTCAGTTTCAGCTTTCCGCCTTCGCGGCGGATTTTATGGCGGATCTTGGGCTGACCACCATACAGTTTTCTGCCGTCACCCTCTCGTTTTCCATCGTGGCCGGTATCATAGGGGTATGCGGTGGGACGCTGGCCGACCGACTGGGAACGCGGCGGGTAGCCGTCGTCCTGTGCTTCATCACAGCGGCAGCCTCCCTGGGGCGGTTGCTGACCCACAGCTATGGGGTATTTTTCCTGCTGAGCCTGTTTGTGGGCTGCGGTCTTGGCGCCGTCCACGCTACCTCCAGCAAGATTATCAGCGCCTGGTTTCCCCAAAGGGAGGCCAGCTTTGCCTTTTCCCTGTACTGCGCCATCGGCGCGGCAGGCATCTCCCTGGCTCAACTGACCAGCTCCCTTTATACCGGATACCGCCAGGCGCTGCTGGCCGCCGGACTGGTTCTGCTGCTGGCCGCCGTTCTGTGGCTGTTCCTTGGCAGGGATGCGCCCAAGGGTACTGCTCTACCCCCGTCCCAGCCGGTACTGAAATATATCTCCCAGGTGATCAAACTGCGGAACGTATGGATCGTCGCTCTGTGCTGCGCTCTTTTCAGCGCCTTTATCTATACCGTCTCCACTCTTCTGCCCACCGTACTGGCCGACACCCGCTCCATGGACGCAACCCAGGCCAACAGTCTTGCCAGTATGCTGAACATCGCGGCCATCATTGGTTCCGTGGTCATTCCGCCCATACAGACCAGGCTGGGCAAATTCCGGCCCGTTCTCGCCGTCCTCATGCCGCTGACCGCCGTTTTCATCCTGCCCCTGGCCATTGCGCCGGACGGTCTCGTCCTGCCCCTGATCTGCCTGATGGGATTTTGCGTCAGCATCGGCTGCGCCTTTTTCATGGCGATTCTGGCCGGTCTGCCGGAGGTAGGAACAGAATACCTGGGCAGCGCCCAGGGTCTTGTCACACTGATACACTATGTGGTGGGTGGGTTTGTCATTCCGTCCTTCATCATCACCCCGCTGGTGGACATATCCGGCAATCTTCTCTTCGTGGCCGCCGCCGTCCTGTGTATCCTGATGACTGTCGGTACCCTTCTCCTGCCCGAAACAGGCCACAGAGCGAAAGAATAACCCTATACGACCGCCAAATCCCCGCCGCTTTCCAACAAAAAACCAGCCATCCACCAGGATGGCCGGTTTTTTATAGCTTCTTATGTCTCCAGCATTGTCCCGGTCTCCCGGAAGCGCTGGTGGAAGGAGAAGCACTTGTCCAGCATATGGGGCGTTTGCGCACCGTGGGTGGCGGCGCAGGCTTCATCGAAATAACGGCGAAGCTGGGGCCGGTAATCCGGGTGAGCGCAGTTTTCAATGATGAGCGCAGCCCGCTCCTTGGGGCACAGGCCCCGCAAGTCGGCGTACCCCTGCTCGGTGACGATGACGTCCACGTCATGCTCCGTGTGATCCACATGGCTGACCATGGGGACGATGCTGGAAATGCGCCCGCTCTTGGCCGTGGAGCTGGTCATGAAAATGGTGACGGAGGCATTTCGGGCATAGTCCCCGGAGCCGCCGATGCCGTTATAAATCGTGGTACCGTTCATCTGAGAGGAGTTGACGTTGCCGTAAATATCCGCCTCGATAGCCGTGTTCATGGCGATAACCCCCAGGCGGCGGATGGTTTCCGCGCCGTTGGATATTTCCGACTCCCGCAGGATGATTTTGTCCCGGTACGCCTCAATGTCCCCCAGCATATGCTTCATTCCCGCGTCGGACATACTCAGGGATGTGCCGGAGGCCATATCCGCGCACCCGGCGTCGATCAGGTCGATGATGCCGTCCTGGATGACCTCGGAATAGAAGGTCAGATGCTCGAATCCGGCCCCCTTCAGGCCCAGCAGCACGGCGTTTGCCACAGAGCCGACCCCGGACTGGAGGGGTACCGTTCCGGCGGACAGGCGTCCGGCGGCCTTTTCCGCCTTTAAAAAGGCCACGATATTGTCCGCTATCTTCTGGCTGGTCTCGTCCGCCGGGGCCAGGGCGCGGGGCTTTTCCACCACGTCGCTGTACACCACGGCGGCGATTTTTTCCTTGGGACAGGTCACATAGGGTACGCCAATGCGCTGGCCCACCGCGGTCAGCGGGATGGGCTGGCGGCTGGGCGGGTCGGAAACGTTGTATATGTCATGGAAGCCCTCCAGCCCCTCCGGCTGAATCAGGCTGACCTCTACAATGACCTGCTTTGCCAGGTTCACAAAGGTCTGCACGCAGCCCAGACCGGTGGAGGGGATGATATGGCCCTCCTCCGTGATGGCCACGGCCTCCACGATGGCCACGTCTATGTCCCCGTAAAAGCCGTACCGGGTGTTCTGGGCCATCATGCCCAGGTGCTGGTCCATATAGGCCGTCGATTCCCGGCCTCCGCCGTTAACCACCCGGCGGTACTGGGCGCTGTTTACATAGGGGATGCGCCGGGCGATGATTTCCTCCTGGCCCCAGACGCAGTCAAGCTCATCCCCGGTGGAGGCCCCGGTGAGAAGATTCACCCGCACCCGCCGTTTCCCGGAGCGCACCTGCTCGGCCAGGGCCAGGGGTACGGCCTTGGGGTTGCCGGAGGGGGAAAAGCCGCTGGCGGCAACGGTCATCCCATCCTGGATAAGGTTCGCGGCGTCCTCCGCCGTCATGACTTTCGATAAAAGCTCCTTGCATCGGATACGTTCACTCAATGGCAGCTCCTCCTTATTCAAGGGTCTGGCGGAATTTCTCCGCCTGCTCCGGGGTTATGAGCTTTGCGCCCTCCTCCAGGGCCTTCCAGTTCAGCTCCTCCGTCCCGGCGGGGATATGGCGGCGCACGCCCTCCCGCAGGGATTCCTGGTCGAACAGGCCCAGGGCGGCGTTGATGGCCCCCACGGCCACGATGTTCGCGGTCATGACCTTGCCCACCTTTTTGCGGGCAGTCTCCAGAATGGGAACGGAAAGCACCTGCTCCGGGTCAAGGATGTCCGGCACGGTCAGGGAGCTGTCCGCCATGACCACCGCGCCGGGAGCTACGTCCTGGGCGAATTTATCCAGGGACGCCTGGGTCAGGGCCAGCAGGAAGCTGGGCTGTATCACTTTGGAAAACCAGATCTGCTCCCGGCTCAAAATGGTCTCCGCCTTGCACAGGCCACCGCGGGCCTCCGGGCCGTAGGCCTGGCTCTGCACCGCCTGGTGTCCGGCCACCACGGCGGCCTCCGCCAATATCACGCTGGCCAGGATGACGCCCTGACCGCCGGAACCGGTAAACCGCATTTCATATCTCGCGCTCATGGCTGTCACCTCACTTGTGGGCCTTGGCCTTCATATCGGCCTGGCAGCGCTGCACCATTTTTTCGTATTCCTCGGTATATTCGGGGTAGTTGTTGTGGGTCAGAGCGCCCACCAGCAGCTTGCCCTTGCGCTCCTCCTCGCTCATGGAGTAATAGCGGACGGCGGGGGCCATATGCTCCTTCTGCCACTGAAGCATTTCCACCGCGTCCCCTTTTTTGTTCTTCCGGCCATAATAGGTGGGGCAGACGGAGTACACGTCTATCAGGGAGAAGCCCTTGTGCTTGATGCCCTGCTTTATCAGGTCGATGGTCTCCCGCACATGATAGGCGGAGCCTCTGGCCGTATAGGACGCGCCCGCGCCAGCCGCAAGCTTCGCGATGTCGAAGGGCCGGTCAACGTTTCCGTAGGGGGCGGTGGTGGCCTTGTCTCCAGTAGGCGTGGTGGGCGAATACTGCCCGCCGGTCATGCCATAGATGTCGTTGTTGAACGTGACGACCGTGAGGCCCAGATTCCGCCGGGCGGCATGGATAAGGTGGTTGCCGCCGATAGCGGAGCAGTCCCCGTCCCCGGTCAGGACGATGACCTCCAGCTCCGGGTTTGCGAATTTGATGCCCGTGGCGAAGGCAATGGCCCGGCCATGGGTGGTGTGGATGGAGTTGAAGTCCATGTACCCCGCCGCACGGCTGGAGCAGCCGATGCCGGAGACGATGACCACCTTCTCCCGGTTCAGACGAACCTCCGGATCCTCCATCAGTTCCTTGATAGCCACCGCAACGTCCCGCATAATGATGCCGTTTCCGCAGCCCGCGCACCAGATGTGGGGCAGGTGGTCGATGCGCATAAATTGATGTATCAGCTCGCTAGGCATATCCTCAGCCCTCCATTTCCTTCAGCTTTTCCAGAATGGCCGCGGGGGGAATGACCGTGCCGTTGACCTGGCCCAGAAACTCCACCGGCACCTGCCCGGCCACAGCCCGCTGTACCTCCAGCACCATCTGTCCGTAGTTATGCTCCACCACCAGCAGCTTTTTCAGCCGGCTCAGATGGGAGCGCAGCTTCTGCTCCGGGAAGGGCCACACAGTGACGGGGCGGAACATACCCACCTTCTGTCCGGCGGCGCGGGCTTCCTGCACGGCGGTCATCACCGCCCGGGTGGTGCCGCCGAAGCAGACGATGGCGGTCTCCGCGTCCTCCAGCATATATTCCTGCACCCGGACGATGTCGTCCAGGTTGTGGTCGATTTTCTCCATCAGGCGGGTATACAGCGCCCCGGCCACCGCGTTGTCGTTGGTGGGGAAGCCAGACGCGTCATGGGCAAGGCCCGTGATGTTATACCGCTCTCCCTGGCCGAAGGGCTTCATGGCGGGGACGTATTCCCCCTCTGGCACGGCGTAGCACTGTTTGTTGGCCCCGTCGTGATAGGACATCTTCCGCTTGTTGATGATCAGGTCGTTGGGGTTCGGCAGCTCCACCCCCTCCCGCATATGGCCCACGATCTCGTCCATCAGGAAAATCACCGGTGTGCGGTATTTCTCCGACAGGTTGAAGGCCCGGATGATAAGGTCATATACCTCCCGCACCGTGGCGGGGGATATGGCGATGACCGGGTGGTCTCCGTGGGTACCCCAGCGGGCCTGCATATAATCCCCCTGGGAGGGGCTGGTGGGAAGGCCCGTGGAGGGGCCGGAGCGCTGCACGTCTACCACCACGCAGGGGATCTCCGCCATGGCTCCATAGCCGATGTTCTCCTGCTTAAGGGAGAAGCCCGGCCCGGAGGTGGCAGTCATGGCCTTGACCCCGGCGGCGCTGGCCCCCAACACGGCGGCGATAGAGGCCAGCTCGTCCTCCATCTGGATGAATTTTCCGCCCACCTGGGGCAGACGGACGGCGCACTGCTCCGCGATCTCCGTGGACGGGGTGATGGGATACCCGGCGTAAAACCGCATCCCGGCGGCGATCGCGCCCTCGACGCACGCCTCGTTGCCCTGCATCAAAACAACTTTCTTCTTTGCCATAGTCTCAGCTCCTTTTTCCGGCGGCCTGCCGCTCATTCCTCAAGATTTTCAAGATAGATGGCGTAATCCGGGCAGCGCATCTCGCACAGGCCGCACATAATGCAGCCGCCGTCCTCCTTCATGCGCACCTTTTCCCCTACCAGCTCCAACGCGCTCCTGGGACAAAAGGCCACGCAGATGCCGCATCCCTTGCACCACGCAGGCTCTATCACCAGCTTTTTCCTACCGGCCAATCTGCTCATCTCCTTTTCCTGACATAATGACATTCTCCCTTTCCATTATGCGTATGTTATATAATATATGATATACAGCGGCGGCATCCCCCGGCTTTGGGAAATGCCGCCTGGCTGGATATTGCGGCAAAACGGGTCTTTATAAATCTGTTCGCCCTGTCATATCCCCCGCCTTACGGCCATAGAATGAAGCATCATTTTACCGCCCGGCGTGGATTTTTTCAGTCATTATATACCTGTTAAAAACCCTCGTCAAGCGATGTACGAGGGATTGCATATGACGATTATCGCGCGTTTTCTGCGCTGGGCGGCAGTATTCGCCGTCCTGACGCTGGTGTTTTGGGCCTTCGCGCCCTCGGAGGCCGGAGCGGTGGACAGTCAGACCGTGTTGACTGTGCTGACGGAGGAGGGGCCGGTCTCCATGACCATGGAGGAATACCTGCCCCACGCCGTGGCCGGGGAAATGCCCGTCTCCTTCGGCGCGGAGGCGTTAAAGGCCCAGGCAGTGGCCGCCCGCACCTATGCCCTAGCCTGCGTCCATCACCAGGAGGCCGACGTCTGCACGGACAGCGGCTGCTGCCTTGCCTATTTGGACGAGCAGGCCCTGCGGGACGCCTGGGGCGACGACTATGATACCTGCTGGCAAGCCGTCACGGAGGCGGTGGCCGCCACGGACGGGGAATATCTGACCTACGAGGGCCAGGCCATCCAGGCGGCCTTCCACGCAAGCTCCGCCGGTTCCACGGAGAGCAGCGAGGCGGTTTGGGCCGCTCTCCCCTATCTTGTCAGCGTGGCAAGCCCGGAAAGCTCCGCCGACGTGCCGGGACTTGTCACTACCGCCGTCTTCTCCCCGGAGGAGCTGGCGGAGGCTCTGAGCCTCGCGGATGCCGAAAACGACCCGTCCCAATGGATAGGGGAAGTCAGCCTGGACAGCGCCGGGCGGGTGGCCTCCGTGGTCATTGGGGGCGAGACATTGACCGGCGTCTATGTGCGGGCCTGCCTGGGGCTGCGAAGCACCGATTTTTCCCTCTCCTGGGACGGGGAGCAGTTTGTGTTCACCGTAGCCGGCAACGGCCACGGGGTAGGCATGAGCCAATACGGGGCCAAGGTCTACGCCGCCCAGGGCTGGACGTACCAGGAAATCCTCTCCCACTACTACCCCGGCACCGTGCTGGCGGTGTATGGGGGTTGACAAATTCATAAATATATGATATTTATAATATATGGATTACATAAGATTTGAATGGGACGAAAATAAAAATAGAGTCAACAAGAAAAAACATGGAATATCGTTTGAGATGGCGCAAACGGTTTTCTATGACAATAATGCAATCTTGTTCGATGACCCAGAACATTCCGAAAGTGAGGAAAGATTTCTGAGGTTGATTGCATAATGAAGATGGACACTTGAAAAAGAAAATCCATAGTGATT
>JAJQCH010000063.1 GCA_021202795.1 Oscillospiraceae bacterium | reverse complement strand
ATCACTATGGATTTTCTTTTTCAAGTGTCCATCTTCATTATGCAATCAACCGTCTATATTATAATATTTTCAGGACAGCAATGTCAATTCATCTTCGATCTGCTGGGTGCTTTGCTCAAAGTCGAAATAATACTCCAGCACCTCCTTGGCGATGGTGGTCAGGTTCGCGCCGTAAGCGCCGTTTTCCACGGCGACAACAACGGCAATCTCCGGGTCGTCATAGGGGGCGTAGCAGATGAAGAAGGCATCGTTCACGGAGGTGCCGCTCTGGGTGGTGCCGGTTTTGGCGGCCACGGTAGGCGTGAAGTCGTGGAAGGCGGAGTAGGCTGTGCCGCCGTATTCGTTGGCCACGCCGTACATTCCCTCCTGAATCGCGTTCCAGATCGTGTCGTCTACATCTACCGTGCTGTAGACAGATGGTTCCCGTTCGTAAATGCTTTCAGAATAGTCGTAGCTGCTGACGGATTTCAGGATCGAGCAGTTATACCCCGTGCCGGAATTGGCCAGGGCCGCTGCATACCGGGCCATTTGTATGGGGGTGACGCCTGTGACGGACTGACCGATGGAGGTCTGCAGGGTGTCGCCGGCATACCAGCTCGCCTCCGTCGTCCCGGCGTATACCTGCGCCTTGTAGTCCGGGGAGGCCACCGCGCCGGAGGCCTCGTCCAGCTCGATGCCCGTGGTCTCGCCCAGACCCATCAGAGCGGCATATTCATCGATGGCACTGATGCCGATGGTGTCGCCCACGCTGAAGAAAAATACGTTGCAGCTATAGGTCAGGGCCTTGGACACGGTCAGCGCCCCGTGGGAGCCGGTGCAGCTGGGGGAATATCCCTGGTCGGCGTATTTGTCGTAAATGCCGGTGCAGGTAAACTCCGTTCCCACGGAAATACCGCCGGAGGCAAGTCCGGCCAGAGCGACCAGAGGCTTGAAGGTAGAGCCGGGGGCGTAGGTGCCGGACAGCGCCCGGTTAAACAGCGGGGAGGAGGAATCTGCCAGCAGGTCGCTGTAGTCCTCCATCAGCGTACTCAGGCTGTAGGTGGGATAGCTGACAATGCAAAGCGGCTCCCCGGTGTTCACATCGATGGCTACCACCGCTCCGCCGGTGATAAAATCCTGGATGTCGTCGTCCTTTCCGGCCTGCTCCGCCGCTGCGTTTTCTGCTTCCCGCTCGGCGTTTGTTTCTTCGATATAGGAGGCCAGGGCCGATTCTGCCACGGCCTGAAGCTCGATGTCTATGGTAAGGTACACATGGTTCCCTGGTTCCGGCTCCTCCGTATACACCGTGCTGGTGACGATCCCCTCGCTGGTGCGGGTGACGGTGGCTGTGCCGTCCGTGCCGTGGAGCAGCTCCTCAAAGGCTTTTTCCACCCCGGATTTTCCCACGGTGGCGTTAAGCTTATACCCCAGTTCTGAGTAGGTCTCATACTCCTCCTCTGTCATCAGGCCGGTATAGCCCAGGATATGGGCGGCGTACTCCGTGTTGTATTCCCGGACATAGCTGACCTGCACCTCAAAGCCGGTCACATCCGCCTCCATCAGGGCGGTGATGGTGTCGATGCTCACGTCCTCCGCGTAGACGTAGTCGGAGGTGTTGATAAGGTAACGGACGTTGATGGAATAGCGAATCCCGGCAATAATGCGCATTTCCTCGGCGGTGTAGTTGCTGTCGATGTCGTAGCGGGTGCGCATTTTCGCCATGACCTCCACGGCGGTGGCGTCGGAATCCAGACCGTTGGCAGACAGCCACGCCTGTAAACGGGTGGACTGGAGGCTGGTCATGTTCTCCACATATTCAAAGGGGGCGGTGGTGGTGATGGGCAGGTCGTCGGTGTAGGTGTCCCCGTTTTCCGTGACGATGCTGCACATCTTCAGGATCATGGCGTTGGGGTCGTCCTCCTCAAACAGGGTGGTGGTGTTTATGAGGAGGTTATTGCAGTTGCGGTTGGACACAAGCAGTCGTCCATAGCGATCCAGGATGTTCCCTCTGGCAGCTACCACGGTTTCCGTGGAGACGATGGAGTTGGTGGATTGCTCGTAATACTCGGCTCCCTCGACGATCTGGAGCCTGTACAGGGTGGTGATATACAGCGCCAGCAGGGCCGCTATAATGATTCCTAAAACAGCCAGCCGTCCCGGACTTATCAGTCTTCTCATGGTATCCTTTCTCTGCCCCAGACAGAAATCATAGGCCGCGCCTCCCTACCGGCAGCCAAGGGGATGAATGATGCGTTTTAGTTATTTTCCCATTGGCCGGGAAGCGATGCTTCGGCAAGGTGGGTAGATGGGAATGGTCCATACCAGGCTCCAGCCCACCTGAAGAAGACCGGTTCGCCATACGGCCCAGGCGTTTGTGTCGGTCAGAAACAGAAATTTAAACATCTGGCAGAAGGTGATGATGCACATAGCGCACAGTACCAGCGCCATATAGGACACAAAGCCCTTGTGCAACATATACTTTCCCAGCACTCCGGCGAAAAAACCCAGAGCGGGAAACAGCACCGTGAACAGAACGGTCTGTTCCGCATAGCCCATGTCCATAAAATATCCGGCGGCCAGGCCCACAAAGCCGCCCCACAGTCCGCCCTCCAGCAGGCCGACCCCCACAACGAAGGCCGGCACCAGCATGGCCCGGACGCCCAGCAGGGGCAGCTTCGACACAAACAGGGACTGAAGCGCGAACAGCAGAGCCAGTACCAGAGCATATACAATGGCCCGCCGGAGCTTGGATAGGTCTATCAGGTCAAGAAGCATTTCGTCTCACTCCTGAATGGTAAAGTCGGTGATGATGTAAACCTGACTCAGGTTATCCAGATCGCAGGCAGGCTCCACCACGCCGTAGATGATCTGGCCGTTGGCCTCGGACAGAACGGATTGGATATAACCGATGATAAGCCCGGAGGGGATATAAGACCCCTTGCCGGAGGTTGTGACCACATCTCCCTCCACGAGCTGGGCGTTTTCCGCAAGATAGGTCAGCTTCAGGCACCCCTCCTGCATCAGGGCAAAGTCGCCGATGCACATACCAACCGATCTGGCCTCGCCCACCAGAGCGCCCACGTCGATGGAGGAGTCTATGATGGTGCGCACCGTACACCAGGTGGAGCCGACCTCAATGATCTGGCCCACCAGGGCGCCGTATTCCGTGATGACGCAGTCCCCGACCTCGATCTCGTTGGTGGCGTTCGCCGTACCCTTGGAGATGGTGAAGGTGCTGGACCAGTTGGAGCTTGTCCATTCGGTGATTTTGGCCGACTCCATGACGAAGTCCTCGTGCTTTTCCGCAAAGCCTAAAAGCTCCCGGAGACGCTGGTTTTCCTCCTCGTATTCCGCCGCGTTGATGGCCTCCTGCTGGGCCTCCGCCAACTGGGCGCGAAGGTTGTTGTTTTCCTCCACCAACTGGTCGTATTCATAAATGTAGCCGTAAATGCCCTCGATCCAGTCTACAACGGAAGAGGCCGCCTGACGGACGGGATTTGCCACGCTGCCGGACAGGTTCGCCAGAAGTCCCGCCGAGCCGCCCAGCAGACTGGCTGCCAGCGCCACCACTAGCGCTACTACGATGACCACAATGCCGACCCGCAGGCCGTTTTTTTTGATATAATCCTTCACAGCAAAGATACTCCCGCCTGCTCCAGCAGCCGTCCCAGGCAGCATAGAGGCAGACCGATGACGTTGAAGTAATCCCCTTCGATTTTTTCAATGAAAAGTCCGGCATAGCCCTGATAGCCATAGGCTCCCGCCTTGTCCATCGGCTCGCCTGTGGCGATGTAGGCGGCGATCTCCCGCTCTGTCAGCGTGCGGAAATAAACGGCGGTTTTCTCCGCCCGGCTCACGGCGCTGCCGTCCTTTATCACCGTGACCCCGGTATAGACATGGTGGGCCTTGCCGGAAAGCATACGGAGCATACGGGCCGCGTCCGCCTCGTCTCTGGGCTTGCCCAAAAGAATGCCATCCGCCTCTACCACGGTATCCGCCCCGATGACAATGCTGTCCGGGTGGCTGGCCGCCACCTCCTGGGCCTTGGCCGCCGAGAGGGCCATGGCCGTCTCCGCGCCGGAGGCCCCGGCGGGGGGATTTTCCGGCCCCTGGGCGGGAATCACGTCAAAGGACGCGCCGATATGCTCCAATATCTCCCGCCGTCTGGGGGAGGCAGATGCCAGTATCAGATTCATAATGCTCCTTTCGAGTAGGCGCCCCGGCTGATGTTGATGGGCTGATAGCGGTTTCTGTCCCGGTACCGCTCCGCCACGGAAACACATTCCCTGGCGCTTTCTGTGGTGAACAGCAGCCGCACGCCCCACAGCCCACGGTTGCCGTATATATCCGGCCTGTCTGCCAGGAATATTTTCCTGCCGTCGTATACCACGTTCCGGCAGCCAAACTCCTTTTCCACAGGGTACACGCTCCCAAAGGGATCGCTCATGCTGGTGGGGGTGGAGCAGGCGCAGCGCCCCGCGCTGGCGCGGATCAGACACCGCTCCGTAACCATCACCGGCGCCCGGCCATAGACGATCATCTCCGTGCTGCCGCAGGCCGCCAGATCCCATATCTGCCGGGCGGACAGCTCAAAGGAGGCGGTCAGGGACTGAAACCCCGCGCGGGTCAGGCGGGCCAGGGTGCGGGCGCTTGTCACATTCAGGCTGAAATCCCCCCGCAGGGTCATGCCCGCCTGCAGAGCGGCGGGGACAAGGCCCAGGCTTCCGGCCAGCACCTCCTCCACCCCGACAGCCCGCAGAGCCGCCAGAAGCTCGTGGAGGGTGGGGGCCTCCCCGTCCGTCACGATGCGGGGCAGAACGGCTACGATCTTAGCTCCCCGCTGCCGGAAATATTCCACTCCGTCGGCCCCAGCGGCCAGAAGTTCCGCCGGAACGTACAGATAATCCGGCTCCGCCTCGGCCAGCGCCTGGGTAAGCTGCTCCTCCCGCGTTACCTGAATGATGAAATTTGTTCGCTCCGGGGCGGGAACCGGCGTCGGATCCGGGGGAGCGTCCCCCACCGTCACCGGCCTGGGCTGGCGGCGGGCCTCGGTAATTTGGGCCAGAAGGTTTTTTCGGGCGTCGTCCAGCGCTTCGTCAGGATAGTCCAGATCCGGGTCGATGGAGCAGTGAACGTCCGCGCAGCTATAGGGCGTGCCGCCGGAGCGGTACATGACCTCCCGCACCCGGCTTTCGGAAAGGCCCTGACGGCCCAGATCGATGGGTTCATAGCCCTCGACCACGGCCCGGTGGCCCTGGTCGTCCTCGGCGGCGAACAGGGCGTTTTTCCCCCGGTGCATGACCACATACAGACTGACCGGCACCCGGCGCAGCTCCCCGCTCATGTAGTTCTTCCGCACGTCGGTCAAAAGCCGTTCCGCCGTTCTGTCCGGCTGTATGGGCGGGGCCAGAAGCTCCGCCGCCTCCGGCGGATTCAGCGGCCCGGCACTCAGCCCATGAGGAGCCAGGGCCATGGCCAGCCACTCCCGCTCCTCCTGAGTGGGCAGAACCCGCTCTCGGATAGCTCTGGCATAAAGCCCGGTGACGTAGCCGGAATACTCCGACCGGCGGCCCCGGCCCCCGATGACGGCCCAGGAAACGCCCGCCTGCTCCAGCTCCTCCAGATGGTCGATCAGGCATCTGTCCGGCGCGGACAGGGGGTATTCGTCCATCCGTCCGCCCAGGGACAGCCGTTCCCGGCACGGCTCCTTGCAGCGCAGGCGGCTGTCGCTCCGATCCTGACCGCTCATGCCGCTCATATAGCACTGGCCGCTGTAGGCAAAGCACATCGGCCCGTGAACGCAGACGGCGGCCTCGATAGGAAGCTCCGCTGCGATGGTATGTATCTGCTCCAGATCCAGCTCCGGGGCCAGGGTAATCCGGCGCAGGCCCAGGGCGGCGGCAGTCATGGCCCCGTCCAGGCTGTGTATCCCCATGCGGACGCTGCCCCACAGGGCTATGTCCGGTAGAACCCGGCGCAGGGCGAATATAAGGCCCAGATCCCGCACAAGAAGGGTTTCCGCCCCCTGCTCCGCCGCGAAGACCGCCCGCTTCACCGCCTCCGGCAGCTCTTCGTCCGTCAAAAGCTCGTCCATGGTCACGGCGACGCCGCAGCCCCGCACCCGGCAATAGCGTATGCTCTGGGAAAGCTCCTCCCGGCTCATGCCGCCTTCCCTCGCTGTGGCGCCATATTCCATATATATCATATCGGCCCCGTTCTGCACGGCGGCGATGACTGCCTCCGTGCTTCCCGCAGGCGCCAGAAGGTGCAGCATAATAATCTCCTATAATCTGTTCTCTGGCTTTTTGATTTAACCTATATTATATACAAAATGCTGGCGTAAAACAAGAGTAAATAGCCGTTTCAGGGGCGCAGCCGCTCCAGTACCTCATAAGGCACGGCCAGGCTTCCCTGGATGCCGGAGCCCATTTGAATGTGGGGCTTATGGCTGCCGTGGTAGTCGCTGCCGCCGGAGACCTTCAGGCCATATTCCGCCGCCGCGTCCAGAAGCCACTGCCGCTGGTCGGGGCTATGCTCGGAATAATACGCCTCCAGGCCCTGACAGCCTGACTTGATGGCCGCCTGAATAAAGGCGACGCGCTCCGCTTCATCATAGCCGTACTGGAAGGGATGGGCCAGCACCGGCACGCCTCCGGCCTGGGCGATGACCTCCATGGCCTGGGCCATGGGCATCCGCTCTCTGGGCCGATAATAGGGCATACCGTCTCCCAGGTAGCGGTCGAAGGCCTCCTTGATAGAGGAGACGTATCCCTTTTTCATCAGCCACTCCGCCATATGGGGCCGCCCCAGCACCGCGCCGGGGTAAGCCTGACGCAGGGCCTCCAGGCTTATGTCGAAGCCGTCCGCTTCCATGGCTCCCACGATTTTCACGTTCCGGGCCTCCCGCTCGTTTACCGCCCAGTTCACCGCCGGGGCCAGGGCAGGGGACGCCGGGTCGATGAAATAGCCCAGAATGTGGGCGCGGTTTCCCCGGTAGTCCGCCGATATTTCGATTCCGGCTATGACCTCCACGCCCAGCGCGTCTCCGGCGGCCTGAGCCTCCGCTATCCCGGCCACGCTGTCGTGGTCGGTGACGGCGATGGCCCGCAGGCCGAGAGTATGGGCCAATTCGACTACCGCCTGAGGGGCGTCCGTCCCATCGGAGGCGGTGGTGTGGATATGCAGGTCGATCTGTCCGTTCATGTATGTGTATCCTTTCAGCCGTTTTTTGGAAGGGGCCGACTTGCGGCAGGTGTATCATGGTTTGCGGCTATTATATCACCAATGTCCAGCCTGTGCAAAATCGGTTTCGTCGGCGGTATATTCCCCATGACAAGCCGTCTGTTTTGTGGTACAATAAGACGCATACAAACGAATGACAAAAAAGACAGGAAAAAGACCATGGACGATGGAAAGAGAAAAATATGCCGCCCCGCCGTATTTGTGGTTCCGCTGGGGGACGTGGAGGCGCTGCTGGCTGCCAGTGACGGGGACGGCGCTCTTTTATATCTGCACATTGTGAAATGCGGCGGTACCTATGACGAGGCCAGGGCCTGCCGGGATTTGCGGCTGAGCCAGCGGGCGGTGCAGGCCGCCGCCACACGGCTGGAGCGAATGGGCCTTTTGTCCGCCGCCGTCCCGGAGCCTGTCACCGCCGGGGAGCTGCCCCAATACCAGGCCAGAGATGTGGTGCGCCGCAGCGAAGAAAGCCCGGAATTCAAAGCCCTGGTGGAAGAGGCTCAGACCGCCCTGGGCCGTGTGCTGAGCAGCGCTGACCTGAAGCGGCTGTTTGGCATTTACGATAATCTGGCCCTGCCGGCGGATGTGATTATGCTGCTGATCCATCACTGCAAGGAGGAAAACGAGGAAAAATACGGCCCTGGCCGCACCCTGGGCTTCGCATATATCGAAAAGGAGGCCTATCGGTGGGTAAACCTGGAGCTTGTCACCTATGACCAGGCGGAGGCGTGGCTGGCCGAACAGGAACGCCGCCGCTCCCTGGCCGGACAGATCCAGCGGGCCATGGGCATCCATGACCGGCGGCTGTCTCCCACAGAGCGGAGGTATATAGACGACTGGATTACCCTGGGCTTCGGGCCGGAGGCGCTGGCCCTGGCTGCCGACCGCACCGTCACCAACACCGGGGAGTTGAAATGGAAATACATGAACTCCATCGTCCACTCCTGGCACCAGAAGGGCCTTCACACGGTGGAGGAGATCGAAAAGGGAGACCGCAAGCCTGCCTCCCGCACAAAAACAGACGCTGCGCCCGCCTCCTCCAAGCCGGATGCTCAGGAGCTGGAGCGTATGCGCCGCCTGCGGGAGAAGATAAAAAACAGCTAAAAAGGAGACCCCTATGGACGGAAGACTGCTGGCCCTGGCGCGCCAGGAAAAAGAGAATATACGCCGCCAAAGCGTCCAGGAGGATCGCCGCCGGCACCAGATCGCCTATGCCAGAGTGCCGGAGCTGCGGCGGCTGGATGACGCCATCGCCGGGCTGATGGGCAGCGCCGTGTCCGCCGCTTTGGGCGAGGGAACGGATCTGGCCCAGGCCCAGCGGGAGAGTCTTGACCTTCAGGCCCGCCGGGCGGAGCTTTTGGTGGAAAACGGCTGGCCCATGGACTGGCTGGACGGGGCCTGGGATTGCTCCAAATGCCGGGACACCGGCTATGTCCAGGGGCAGATGTGTTCCTGCCTGACTGCTCTGTACGAGCAGGAACGAGCCAGGGATCTGTCCACCCTTTTGAAGCTGGGGGGCGAGACCTTCGGCTCCTTCAACCTGAATTTTTACGACAATGCTCCCGACCCTGCCACGGGCATATCTCCCCGGCAGCAGATGGAGACTGTGTTCGGCATATGCTGTGACTACGCCCTTCACTTCGGCAAAAACAGCATGAATCTTCTGTTTCAGGGAGACACGGGACTGGGGAAGACCTTTCTGTCCGCCTGTATCGCCAGGGAGGTGTCTCAGCGGGGCTTTTCCGTGGTGTACGAGACGGCGGTGGCCGCCCTCGGCGCCTATGAGCGGGAGCGCTTCACCCGAAGCGAGGGGGAGGCGGAGGAGTCCTCCGCCCTGATACGCCGGATGACCGGCTGTGACCTGATGATTCTGGACGACCTGGGAACGGAGCTTGTGACGGAGTTTTCCAAAAGCGCCCTGTACACCCTGATCAACACCCGGCTCCTGGCAGGGAAAAAGACGGTCATCAGCACAAATCTGACTCCCGCTCAGATGGAGCGCCGCTATACGCCCCAGATCCTGTCCCGCCTGGAGGGGGAATACCAGACCCTTCTGTTTGTGGGAAACGACATCCGCCGCCTGAAAAAGGAAAAGGGACTGGATTAGAATCTGCAGGGAAATTGAATCCCCCCCGCAGGCCGCAAAAGGGTGTTAACGCCCGGTGTTATACGATCGGAACTGTACGGGCTTCGGTCTGAAATGGATGCCGGAGACGATGCCCATGGCGGCGAAGGTGGAAAACAGAGAGGAGCCGCCATAGCTGAAAAAGGGCAGGGTCAGACCGATGACCGGGGTCAGACCAAGGCACATACCGATGTTTTCAAACATCTGGAAGGTGATCATGGCGGCCACGCCAAAGCAAATCAGCATACCCATGGTACTGTTGGAGCGAAGGCCCACTATCACGCAGCGGATGATGATGGCCAGCAGCAGGGCGATGACCACCAGGCAGCCGATCATGCCAAGCTCCTCCCCGATGGCGGCAAAGATATAGTCCGCGTGCTTGCTGGCGATGGCCTCCGACTGGGTTTGAGAACCCTGGTACAGGCCGGTGCCGGTCAGACGACCGGAGGCCAGGGCGATTTTGGCGTGGGTCGGTTCCCAGGTGATGCCATAGCCGTCCGGATCCACCACGTCCGGGATATAGGGGGCCAGGATGCGCTCTTTCTGGTTCGTGGTTAAAACATTGTTCCAGGCGATAGGGACGACCACTGCCATGGCCGCCGCGCCGAACACAAACCAATACAGCTTCAGCCCGGAGGCGAAGGCCATGATCAGGAAGATGAAAAAGAACACCAGCGCGCTGCCCAGATCGTCTGACACCAGCAGCAGCAGCACGAACAGAAACCCGAAGTGGAGCGTTATCTGCAGCACGGACAGGGGGGCGCTGAGGGAACGGTATTCCTTTAAATAGGCTATATGCTTGGCGGACAGGACGATATAGATGACCTTGACCACCTCGGAGGGCTGTATGCCGATGCCCATAAAGCGGATCCATCCCTTGTTGCCGGTGCCACCGGCAATGCCGAAGGGAATCAGCAGTAGCAGCAGACCGACCTCGATCACCAGCAGCAAAGGCCACTGATCCGAAATAATGTCAATGTCGATGACAGTGAAAAGGAAATACAGCACGATTCCGATTATCAGGGCGAACACCTGAACGGATACATAGGATGCCGATCCCCAGGAGCTGGTGGCGCTGGATATAACGACGATGCCGAGAACGGAGGCAGCCAGACACAGTGCAAACAGCAGCATATCTGCCCGCCTCAAAAAATCCCGCACATCGGAAAGCTTCAGCTTCAAGAGGCTGTCCTCCTTTTGACACAGGGCTGGGCAGCCCTTTTTTAGGCTTCATTATAACACGACCGGCGGAATAACGCAAATTTCACCGCGAATAAGAGGAGGCGCACCATGGAAAACGAACATGAAGGACATCGTATGCGGCTGAAGGCCCGCTTTATGAAGTACGGGCTTGACAGCTTCGACGACCACAACGTGCTGGAGCTTCTGCTTTTTTACGCCCTGCCACGGCGGGATACGAATCTTCTGGCCCACGATCTTCTGAAGACCTTCGGTTCCCTGGCCGGCGTGTTCGACGCCACGCCGGATGCGCTGATGACCGTGAAGGGCGTTGGAGAGAACACGGCGGGGCTGATCCATCTGGTGCCAGAGGCGGCCCGCCGATACCTGATCAGCAAGGCGGAGCCGGGAGACATCCTGGCGGACAGCGAAGCCGCAGGACGGTACCTTGTCCCCCTCTTTTTCAACTGTAAAAACGAGACGGTTTATATGCTCTGCCTGAACGCCGCTATGAAGCTGCTGGACTGCCGCGCCCTGGGCCAGGGCGGCGTTGACGCTGCAAACGTCAGTATTCGCCAAATCGTTCAGCTTGCTCTGAGCCAGAACGCCGCCGCCGTCATCCTGGCCCACAACCACACCTGCGGCATTGCCGTTCCGTCTCAGGAGGATCTGACCTCCACGCTGCGAATCCGGGATACCCTGTCCATGGTGGGGGTGACGCTGGCAGATCATATCATCGTGGCGGGAGAGGATTTTATCTCCATGGCGGACAGCGGTTTTCTGGACAAGTCTCTATAACTGCTGCAAGATTTTTTTCACAGTCCTGCAAGGCTCTTCTAATTTCGACAGGTTTCCCCGAAATTCGACAGATTATGTCACCTAAAATTTTGATACAATTTGTTTCTGGACAGGTTTGAGAAATTTGAAAAAAATGGTAATTTCGCTTTTATCCATTCTGGCACAAGGGGAGAGGGATTGTTGAAATCTCTGTTGAAAATGTCGATAACTTCCTGCATTAGTGTTGAGCCGTAAAATTATGTCAAATTCATAAGTCCCTCGCTGCGGGGACGCGCAAACCCCTTGAATGACTGAAATTTCGTCTGTTCCGCCGAGAGGAAATAAAACAATAAATTGGAAATAGTTTCCAATTTATTGCCGTCAAATTGTGCATTTTCTCATTCCTAATACAAGATGTTATCACGGACAATAAAAGAGAAGGACGCATCCGCCCTTTCGGGGCGATACGTCCTCCGTTGGTTTATATTCTTTATTCCTCCGATGGCTGGGCCAGCTCCTCCAGGAGCGCATAAAATTCCGGCCAGCGGCGCTTCAGACTGACGGGGCGGCCTCCGTCCGCCAGAAAGCAGTGAACGCTCTCGGCGGTGCAGACGGTCTCCCCGTCTACGGTCATGGTATAGCCCAGGGTCAGCTTGGCGGCCTTCAGCTCCCGGATGGAAACGGCGATCTCAAGCACATCCGGGAAGGTTGTGCTGCGCCGGTACTGGCAGTTTACGCTCAGCACCGGGGAGGCCAGGCCCTCCCGCTCCATGCGGTCATAGCCCCAACCGAGCTGATCCATAAAGTCGATCCGGGCCTCCTCCATATAGTGAAGGTAGTTGGCATGGTGCGTTACCTGCATTTTGTCCGTCTCGTAATACTGTACCTTTCGGCGGTAGGGTAATATGGAGATCTTCATTTCAAAAGCTGTCCCTCATTTTCTTTTCCGTCCGATTGCCCCATTTTACCTTTGGCTCCTTATGCTTCAGCAGGCGGAAAATGCTGCCTCGGTTACGCCATACAATCACCAAAGCCATGAACAGGGCCAGGGTACCGGCCAGACCCTTCAAATTCTCGCCGGAGATGAATATCCAGGCCGCGGGCGCCCCGGACACACAGGCGCAAAGTCCTGCCAGGGATACATATTGGGAGAAGGCAATCACGATGATGTACACGGCGGAGGCCACCAGGCCCACCCGCCAGTCCGTCAGCCAAAGGGCGATGATGCAGCAGATGATGCCCTTGCTGCCCCGGAATTTGTTCTGGATGGGGTAAACGCTCCCCAGCGTCAGGCAGAATCCGGCAAACAACTTGCCAATAACGGGGAAGCCGTCTCCGGGGATGGACAGCAGCAGCGCCCCCAGCAGCACGGCGATAACGCTTTTGAGAATATCCACTCCCATAACGGCCAGGCCCCATCTGTCTCCAAACACATGGGTAAAGTTCGCGTAGCTAGCTCTGCCGTTTCCCATGCGGCGCAGATCCTTGTTGAACACGAACCGGGCCAGCAGGGCCGGACTGTTCAGCGCGCCAAGAGCATAGGCGATAAGAGCGATGAGTACGAGAAGAAGGACTGTCATTCTTGGTCTCCTTTCTGTCGGATCGTAAGCTTCACCGGCGTCCCCTCCAGACCGAAGGCGGCCCGGATGCGGTTTTCTATATATCTTTGATAGGAGAAGTGAAACAGCTCCCGGCTGTTGCAGAAAATAACGAAGTGAGGGGGCTTTACCCCTGTCTGGGTCATGTAGTAGACCTTCAGGCGGCGGCCCTTGTCCGTGGGGGGCTGCTGCCGGGCCTGGGCGTCCGCCAGGATGTTGTTGAGCGTTCCCGTGCTGATGCGGGTGGACGCCTGCTGATTTACGGCGTTTATCATTTCAAATATACGCTCTGTGCGCTGTCCCGTCAAGCAGGAGATGAACAAAACCGGAGCGTAATCCATGAAGGACAGATCCCGCTTCACCGCCTGGCGCATACGCTCCATGGTGTTGGTTTCCTTTTCCAGAAGATCCCACTTGTTCACCACGATGATGCTGGCTTTGCCCGCCTCGTGGGCAAGCCCTGCGATCTTCGTGTCCTGCTCCGTGACGCCCTCTCTGGCGTCCAGCATGATAAGGCAAACGTCGCTGCGCTCGATGGCAAGCTGTGCCCGCATGACGGAAAACCGTTCCACCCGATCGTTCACCTTGGATTTCCGGCGGATACCGGCGGTATCGATGAAAAGATAGCTGCCGTACTGATTTTCCAGGGGGGTGTCCACCGCGTCCCTGGTGGTGCCGGGCATATCCGCCACGATGACCCGATTCTCTCCCAGAAGCCGGTTAATCAGGGAGCTTTTGCCTACGTTCGGCTTTCCGATCACCGCCACGCGAATCCGATCGTCCTCTTCCTGTTCCTCCTCCGGCGGGGGGAAGTGAGCCACGCACGCATCCAGCAGGTCGCCGGTGCCGTGACCGTGGAGGGCGGAGACGGCGATGGGGTCTCCCAGGCCGAGATTATAAAACTCATAAAAGGCCGGGTCGTTGGGGCCGGTGGCGTCCATTTTATTCACGGCCAGTACCACGGGCTTTCCGCTGCGCTGGAGCATACCCGCCACATCCTGATCTGCCGCGGTGATGCCGGTGCCGATCTCCGTCACCAGCACGATCACGTCCGCCGCGTCGATGGCAAGCATGGTCTGCTCCCGCATAAAAAGGAGTATTTCGTTGGAGGTGTTCGGCTCGATACCGCCGGTGTCCACAATGTCGAAGCTGCGGCCCGCCCACTCGCAGGGAGCGTACAGCCGGTCGCGGGTCACGCCGGGTGTGTCCTCTACAATGGACAGCCGCCGTCCTGCCAGACGGTTGAACAGGTGGCTCTTGCCCACGTTGGGTCGTCCCACGATGGCCACCAGGGGTCTGCTCATATTCCAGCCTCCTTTCTATTTTACACCATTTATCGTTTAATTTCAACAGATAGCACACTAGGGACGGCCTTGGCCGTCCCAAAAAATTTTTCGTCTCTGGCTTCTACCAGCAAAAAAGGGAGGCGAAAGCCCCCCCCAGCTTTGCGGTAATTAGTTCTCCTCCACGGCGATGACCTGACGTCCGTCATACTGGCCGCAGGCAGGGCATACCCGATGGGGCTGATGGTACTCGCCGCAGTTGGGGCAGGCCACCAGCTTGGGAAGGCTCAGCTTCCAGACGCTGGAACGCCGCTTGCTCTTTCTGGCGTGGGATACTTTTCTTTTAGGGACTGCCATTGCTAACACCTCCTGTATTATCATCCAGAAGCTGTCCCAGGACAGCCAATCTTGGATCTATTGGTTTTTTGCAGCCGCACGGGCCGTCGTTCAGATTCCTGCCGCAGATGGGACACAGGCCCTTGCAGTCCTCCCGACACAGAAATTTCTGATCCGTATCCAGGATGAAGCAGGTCTCTAGCACGTCGCCCACGTCTATGCTGTCCCCCTTCAGGGGAAACAAATCCGGGTCGTCCACATCCTCCGCGTCTGCCTGAAGCGTAACGCTGAAGCGCCGAGACAGAGAACGCTGAAATTCTGTGGCGCATCGGTCGCAGAGAAGAGTCATATCCGCCGTTACAAGGGCCTTCATTTCCAAAATACCGGCGGTGTTTTTCACCTGGCCTTCCGCTGTCACGGGGCCGTTGAAGGCCACAAGTCCGGCAAAGGAGAGCCGCTGCGTATCCGGCTCACACCGAAAGGGAACCTGCCCTCCCGGCATTTCGATGATTTCATGCAGATCTAAAAGCATGGGACAAACCTCACATAGTTGCCAAAGTATTATAAATTAACGACGGCCCATTGTCAACCTTATTTTTTCGTGATATGATGCTTTCATGAGAGAATTTATTGTTACCAAAAACGACAGCGATCAGCGGCTGGATCGCTTTGCCGCAAAAATGGCACCGACCCTGCCCGCCTCCCTGCTCCAGCGGTATTTCCGCACAAAGGACATTAAAATAAACGGCCACTGGGCCAGGCCGGACGCCAGGGTGCGGGAAGGGGATACGGTGCGCCTGTATATCCCGGAGGAATTTTTCACTCCCCGGCGGGAGGAGCGGCGGGATCTGGCCAACCTCAAGCCCCGGCTTGACATTCTCTATGAGGACGAGCATATCCTCCTCGTGAACAAGCAGCCGGGCGTTTTATGCCACGCCGCAGGGAACTGGCAGCCGGATACCTTGATCGCCCGGATACAGGCTCACGTCTACCAGGCCGGCCAGTGGGATCCCGCAGCGGAAAACAGCTTCGCCCCCGCCCTTTGCAACCGCATCGACCGGGGTACCGGCGGCATCGTCATCGCCGCCAAGACTGCCTCCGCCCTCCGGGCTATGGACGAGAAAATCCGGGCCAGGGAGGTGGAAAAGGAATATCTCTGCGTCTGCCTGGGTACGCCAAAGCCCACCGCCGGGCGGCTGGAGGGGTGGCTTTTTAAAGACGCGGTGAAAAACCAGGTGTACGTCAAACCCCGGCAGGAGCCGGGGACGAGCCTTGCCGTCACGGATTATCAGACCGTCGAAAGCCGAAACGGCCTGTCGCTGGTCTCCTGTCGCCTGCACACGGGCCGCACCCATCAGATACGGGTGCAGATGGCGGAGATTGGCTGCCCTTTGCTGGGGGACGGAAAGTATGGCCGGGAGCGGATTAACCGCCAGTACGGCGAGCATCGCCAGCTTCTGTGGAGCTGGCGCCTGACCTTCGCCTTCCAAAGTCCCGCCCCACCCCTGGATTATCTGAATGGCCAGCGCTTTGCCGTCTCCTCCGTACCCTTTGTGGAAAAATATTTTCCGGGGACGGTATATTAATATTGACAAATCCCCCCTGAGTTTGCTAAAATAAATCGGTTGATTGCATAATGAAGATGGACACTTGAAAAAGAAAATCCATAGTG
>JAJQCH010000075.1 GCA_021202795.1 Oscillospiraceae bacterium | reverse complement strand
AAGGTTCATAAATTCATTCTACCGAGTGTCCAACTTGCACTTGCAATTTGCGTAAATTTCCCTTATAATACTATATACTATGATAAGGGTGTATTCCCTATAATCTTGGAGAAAAGAGGCAAATTATGAAGAAACTACTTAGTCTTCTGCTGTGTGCAGCCATGGTACTGACCCTGCTGGCCGGGTGCAGCTCCAGCAGCTCGGACACCTCCTCCGACGCGACCGAAACGGAAGAGACCGAGACCACCACTGAAACCGAGGCCGCCGAGACGGAAGAGACCGCCGACGTATCCTCGGACGCCTTGCAGGTGGCATGGTCTGCCGACATCGAGACGCTGGACGTCCATCAGACCACGAACGATTATCAGATTCCTCTGAATGTTTATGACCGTCTGTTCGAGATCCAGCTCAACGACGACGGCTCCACCTCCCTGGTGAACAGCGTGGCGGAGAGCTATACCGTGTCCGACGACGCCCTGACCTATGAGTTTACGCTGCGGGACGATGTCTATTTCTCCGACGGAACCCAGCTCACGGCCTACGACGTGGCCTTTTCCCTGATTCGTCTGCTGGCCCTCGACACCTCCGTACAGACCGACTTTGCCGCCTGCATTCTGGGTGCCGACGATCTGATTGCCGCAGAGGGCTATTCCTATGACGACACCTGCGAGGGCATCGTTGTGACGGACGACACCCATCTCACCATCACCCTGGCCTATGCCTTTGCCGGCTTCCTGTATGAGCTGGCCACTCCCGCCGGGGGCATCTACTCCCAGGCCGCTGTGGAGGCCGCCGGGGACAGCTATGGCACAGATTATACCTACGCCATCGGCTCCGGCCCCTACGTCATCACCTCCTGGACACGGGACAGCGGCATGACATTGACCTATAACGAATATTACTGGGGCGAGACCCCGGACTTCACCGAGGTCAACATCCAGATCATCCCCGACTCCTCCACCCTGAGCATGATGTTCCAGAACGGGGAGATAGACATTCTGGACTGCGATTTCCTGGATTCCGCCGTGGTCAGCGCGACCTATAAGACCGACGCCTACGAGGGCAAGCTGGTGACAACCAACCGCCTGGGCACTTCCTATCTCGCGCTGAACGAGAACGACGAGTATCTCTCTGACGTCAGCGTCCGCAAGGCCATTCAGATGGCCATCGACCGGGAGTCCATACTGGCCGCTATCTTCGACAACGACGGCTCCATCCCTGACGGCATCTATCCCGAAGGCCTGATCGGCTACACCGAGGACAACCAGGGCTGGCTGGAATATGACCCAGAGGCTGCCGAACAGCTTCTCATCGACGCAGGCTACACCAAGGATGCGGACGGCTACTACTTCGCCATGGAGATCGCCAACGATAACGACAACTCCACCAGCCGCGTCAACGTCATCCAGGTCATCGCTGAGGAGCTTCAGGCCATTGGCATCAACTGCACCATCACGAACTACGACCACGCCACTTGGCTTGACCTGCGCAACTCCGGCGAGATGACCGCCTATGTCTCCACCTGGACGGCGGATTACAACGACCCGGACAACTTCATCTACACCTTCTTCGGCACTGAGGCCAACACCGCTCAGCGGAGCCTGAACTACTATAACACCGAGGTCATGGCCCGCGTGGTAGCCGCCCGCGCCATTGTGGACGACGACGAGCGCCTTGCGGAATATGCCGCGCTGGAGTATCAGATCGTGGCCGAGGACGCCGCCTGGGTTCCTCTTTACAGCAGCAGCCATCTGTTCGTTATGAGCGACCGGGTGGAGAGCTTCGTCCCCCACTGGGCTGGCTACTCTGATTTCTGCTTCGCAACAATCACCAGGGCTGAGTAAGAGCGCCGCCTCTGCAAAGCCAAACACAGACAAACGCTGCGGACTGCGGCTTCGGCTACAGTCCGCAGATTTGCTTTATCCCAAGGGGGCATACATATGAAGCAATTTTTAAAGCGCCTGCTGGGCGCGATCCCGGTCATCATCGGCGTGGTGCTGCTCATCTTCCTGATGCTTCGCATCATTCCGGGGGACGCCGTCTCCGTGCTGCTGGGCGACCATGTGAGCCAGGATACCATCGACCGCCTGACGGCGGCCATGGGTCTGGATAAGCCCATGTGGCAACAGTTTATCAGCTACATCGGCAATCTCTTTAAGGGTGATTTAGGTATCAGCTATACCTATGGTCTTTCTGTTTCGGATATGATAATGGAGGCATTCCCCTACACCGTGAAGCTGACCGCCATGGCAATCGTGTTCGCGTGGGCCTTCGGCCTGCTGGCCGGCATCATCTCTGCTATTTATCAGAACAAGCTCCTGGATCGGCTGTTCATGGGTCTGTCCCTGATGGGCCTTTCCATGCCGGTATTCATGACGGCTCTGTTTCTGCAATATCTGCTGGCCTTCAAGCTGGGGTGGTTCTCTCTTGTATCCGATGGCTCCTGGCCGACTATGATTTTACCAGCCATCGCCCTGGGCTGGAACAGCGCAGGAAGCATCGCCCGCATGACCCGCTCCAGTCTGGTGGAGGTCATGCAGGCGGACTACATCGACACCGCCAAGGCCAAGGGCCTGCGGTACCGGGCGGTCATTGTGGGCCATGGACTGAAAAACGCCATGCTCCCAGTCATCACCATGATGGCGCTTCAGCTATCCAGTATGCTCAGCGGCGCGGTCATTACGGAGAGCATTTTCGCTATTCCCGGCATCGGGCGGCTGGCAACCACAGCCATTACAAACCGGGATATGCCCGTTTTGCAGGGAACGGTCATCTTCACCACCATCATTGTCATCGCGGGGAATCTGCTGGCAGACCTGCTGTACTCCGTCCTTGACCCACGCATCAGAAAGGGGCAGTGAACCATGGATGAATCTATACGCAGCCAGGAATCACTGCAAAGCCAGATCGGGGAAAAGGACGGCATCGGGGAAAAACTCCTGCGTATGTGCCGCCAGAACAAGCTGGCCGCCTTCTCCGCCGTGCTGATTCTGGTTATCATTCTCATGGCGATTTTGGCCCCGGTCATCGCCCCCTACGGCGAGGCAGAGCAGGACTTATTAAACCGTCTGCAAGGCCCCTCCGCCGAACATCTTCTGGGAACAGACGAGTTGGGTCGGGACGTGTTCACCCGTCTGCTGTATGGGGCGCGGGTGTCTTTGACAATCGGCATCCTGCCGAGTCTCATTTCCCTCGCCGTGGGCGTTATTACGGGCCTGCTAGCCGGGTATATCGGCGGCGCGGTGGATTATATCATCATGCGCCTTGCGGACATCATGCTGTCCATTCCCTCCCTGTTGCTGGCCATGGTCGTCACCTATACCATGGGTACCTCCACAGTCACGCTGTTCGTGGCGCTGTCTATGACCGGCTGGGCCAGTGTGGCCCGCGTCGTCCGAAGCCAGACGCTGAGTCTGAAGGAGAGCGAATATGTCCAGGCTGCCCAATCTATCGGCGTGTCAAAGCTTGTCATTATGCTGCGGCATATTCTCCCAAACTGCCTGCCGAGCCTTATTGTGCTGTTCACGCTGAATATCCCCTCCGCCATTCTGTCGGAAAGCTCCCTGAGCTTCCTCGGCATTGGCGTGCAAATGCCTCAGGCGTCCTGGGGCCTGATGGTAAATCAGGCGAAGGAATTTCTGTTCACCGCCCCCTGGCTGTGCCTCAGCCCATGCCTCGCCATTATGATCGTGGTGCTGGCATTCAACTTCCTAGGCGACGGTCTGCGAGACGTGCTGGATCCCTACATGAAGAATCAGTGAGGCGTATATATGGAAAATGAAAACAATATTTTAGAGATACGAAATCTGCGCTCCTGCTTTTTCACGGAAAAGGGCGTCGTCCCGGCAGTAGATGGGGTCAGTCTGGACATCCCGCAAGGAAAAATCGTTGGCCTGGTGGGGGAATCTGGCTGCGGCAAGAGCATGACCGCCCGCTCCATTATGGGGCTTCTGCGCTATCCTGGACGAGTGGCCGGAGGCAGTATTCTGTTTGAGGATCAGGAGCTTACCACCTGCGGAGAAAAGCAGCTCCGGGCCATCTGCGGCAAGGACATTTCCATGATATTCCAGGAACCTATGACCAGCCTGAACCCCGTACTGAAGGTGGGCAGGCAGGTGCGGGAAACGCTGCTGGCTCACGACCCCACAATGAACCGGGAGGAGGCCAGGCGTCGGGTTATTGAGATATTCACTCAAGTGGCCATCCCGGAGCCGGAGCGGCGCTATAACTGCTACCCTCATGAGCTGTCCGGCGGTATGCGCCAGCGCGTCATGATTGCCATGGCCATGATTGGAAACCCCAAGCTGCTGATTGCCGACGAGCCGACCACCGCCCTGGACGTGACTATCGAGGCCCAGATTCTCCGACTGATGAAGCAGCTCCAGGAGCAGACCGGCATGAGCATCCTCATCATCACCCACAACATGGGCGTGGTGGCGGAAATTTGCGACTATGTCTATGTGATGTACGCCGGTCAGATCATGGAACAGGGCGATACCTTCCAGCTCTTTGACCACACGACCCATCCCTATACCCAGGGACTTCTGGCCTCTATCCCCCGGCTGGGGAAAAATCCCGAACGGCTTCACACCATTGGCGGTGTGGTACCAAATCTGCTCCACCTGCCGGAGGGCTGCTCCTTCTGTCCCCGCTGCGAAAGGGCCACCGACATCTGCTGGGAACAGAGAGCAGAGCTTCAATCTGTGGGCGCAGAGCATTACGCCCGCTGCTTCCATTGCGGGGAGGGTACGGCATGAATGAAGAAAAGCAAATTCTGATAGAGTCCCGAAATCTGACGAAGGAATTTGACACCGGCAAAAAGGGCGTAAAGGTACACGCCGTGAACGATGTCACTCTGCAAATCTATAAGGGCGAGACCCTGGCCCTGGTGGGAGAGTCCGGCTGCGGCAAAAGCACCCTGGGCCGCACTCTCATTCGTATGCTGCCCGCCACGGCGGGGCAGATATATTTCAACGGTCAGGAGATAACCGCCCTGACCGACAAGGAGTTCCGCCCACTCCGGCCCAAGATGCAGATGGTGTTTCAGGATCCCTATGCAAGTCTTGACCCGCGTATGACCGTACGGGACATCGTGGCGGAGCCGCTGAACACTTATAAGGTATGCAAGACCCGTCAGGAGACCACCCAACGGGTATCGGAGCTGCTGGACGCCGTGGGCGTGCCGGTGGAATTTCTTGGCCGGTACCCCCATCAGTTCTCCGGCGGTCAACGCCAGCGCATCGGCATCGCCAGAGCTATCGCCCTCCAGCCGGAGTTGATTGTATGCGATGAGCCGGTCTCCGCCCTGGACGTTTCCGTCCAGAGTCAAGTGCTGAACCTTCTAAAAGACTTGCAGAGGGAATACGCTCTGACCTATCTTTTCATCGGCCACGACCTGTCTGTCATCGACTTCATGGCCGACCGGGTGTGCGTTCTGTTTTTGGGGCAGGTGTGCGAGCTGGCCCCCCGAAAGGCGCTTTTTGAAAAGCCCCTTCACCCGTACACCACCTTTCTGCTGGACGCTATCCCCCACGCCGACCCTCATCTTCGCAACAGCAGCCGCAGGCTCCTGACCGGCGAAATACCAAGCCCCATCGCCCTCCCCAGCGGCTGTTCCTTCCACACCCGCTGCCCCTACGCCACCGGGGAGTGCCGCACCACAAAGCCAGAGCTGAAAACCTACGGCGACCGCCAATGCGCCTGCCATCATGCCGGAGACTTTCACAGTTAACAGGACACAGGCATGACAAAACCGTTCACCTTCCATAGGATAGGTGAACGGTTTTCTGCATACAGTAGGTATTGTATTATTCCGTAACCTCTGCCTTTTCAGCTTCGGCAGCAACTTCAGGCACAGCCGCTTCCTCAGGCGCAGCCTCTGCTTCAGGCTTTGTCTCATCAAACACTACCAGGTCGTCCTCGACCTCCTTGCCTGCATTTTCGTCGATATGCAGGACTTCCATGGCTTTTTTCTTGGCCCTACGCCAAACAACGCCAATAACCGCACCGGCCACCACAACCACGCCCACAACAGCCTGGATTGCAAAGGTAGTGACAGAGGGGTCAACATAGGAGGCAAACGCCGGTACCATCAGCAGCACAGCAAAGCAAAGAGTGTAAAAGGCAGTCCGAATCGCTTTCAAGTTTATGTCCTTCTTTCTTTAGGTTTATATAAAGTATATCATTGATACCGCATTTTCGCAAGATATATTTCCATGAAACGGAGCGCAATATAAAAATGAGGAGCCGCACGATTGGCGCGGCCCCTCGCTTTTCGGATTAATTAATCGGCCAGTACGGCGGCAAAAGCGGCATTGGCGATAAAGCCAAACTCATCCCGCTGATGCACCTTGTTCGTCAAGGTATTGGCAAACAGCACCACATTCAGCGTTGCGCCGTCCACGCCTTCGCCCTCATAGGAAATAGCCTGGATAGAGTCGTTCAGGAAGTCCTCATAGTGTTCGCCATCGGAGTTCAGGAAGCCCTCCAGCAGCTCCTGAGAGCCGTCCATCTGCACCAGGATCTCCGCCCCATCGGGGATAACGGAGAAGTAGCCCGCCCCGTAGCCATAGAGAATATAATCCCCCTCAGCCACATAGCTGGCAGTTATCAGACTGTCCGTGGGATAGGTCACATAGCCCAGCGCATCCATAGAGCTGGAGCTGACCGTCTCACGAACCAGGGTTCCATCCTCAAACAGGGACACAGCGGAGGCAACGGCCCTCCGGCCATAGCCAATATAGGGCGTGCCGGACTGAACGGCGGCCAGGGCCTGCTCATCCAGCGCAGAAGCACCAATGATAATGTCCGCCTCAGAGGCGTCGTCCGTTACCTCGAAGCCAAGAATCTCCATGGCCTGCCGGTCATAGTTATACTCATATGCGCCGGAGACCAGCGTGGTCTTCACGAAGCCGGAATCATTGTCGTCCGGCTCGCCGGAAATATAGACCACAGGGGCCTTGGTCAGCGCCTGGGAGACAGGCGCCTCTCCCTCTATCTCCTCTGCAGTGAGCAGGTAATCGGCGGAAACGCTCTCATAATCCTCCTGGGACACCAGGAAGCTTCCAATATAGTCGCCCTCGGTAATCAGGCTGACGCTCTTACCTTCCTTCAGCAGGGCGTTGACAGCGGCCACAGCCGCCTCGGAGGTGTTGTTGATAATGACCTGGCTGGAGCTGACAACATCAGACGCCACCGTCCAGGTATCCGCATCGCTGACGGCTGCCTCGATAATTTCATAGGCTGCAGGCTCCGCGCACACAATCATGTCAAAGCCGCGGGTCATATTAAACGCGGTAATGCCCTCCGAATAAAGAACCGGCCATTCTGTGATAACCGTGCCGTCGTACAATACGCCGTTTGCCACGCTCCGCTTGGCCTGATACATGGACACCACAGCCGTACCGGCAGGATATTCCTCCCCATCATAGGTGAAGGCCGTGTCCGCAATCTGGATGGTAACGCCGTTGCGTACCAGATAGGTCAGCATCTCATCGGCAGCCTGAAGGTTGGACTGATGCTCGCTGTCCAAAGGAATGATATAGCACTCAGGATAGAAGTTGCCGTTCTGGCCCTCGCCGTCATATTCCGGGCGGAACAAATCGGCCTCGGCTCCCTCTACATCGTACACGTCGCAGAACCACTGGCCCACAAGCTCATAGGCATCGGAGTTGGCGTTAGTGACACCCCGCTCAAAAATCTGGAGCTGGCAGAGGAAATAGCTCTCCTTATTTTCGGCGATATAGTCGGACTGACCAAGCTGGCCGTATACCACCGCCTGCACCACGTCGTCGTTATAGGCAGGCACCTCCACGGTGTAGGCCACCGTGCCGTGAAGCATAGCGTATTGAGGCGTATAGGAGGTAGACATATCGTCCCACGGGTCATACCAGCAGGTCTCGTACTCCCCGTCCTCCGTCAGCTCTCCCGTATAGCTCAGGTAGTCCCGCTGGGGTATAACATAGCTGTTATAGCTGTCGTTGTTGGCAACCGCCGCAATGCCAAAGGCCTCGCCACCGGTCATCAAATGCTCAGCCAGCAGGTCATACTCAAAATTTGGCTCATGGGGCGGGTCGCAGGGCTCACACTGGAACGTCTGAACCCGGCCATGGAACTCCGTAAAGCTGACAGGGTTCCACATGGCGATAAGCTGGGTCATGTTCTGGGTCTCAGCCTGGGTCTGGAAGGAGTTGTCCCGGTTCAGGTCGAAGCCGCCGGAGGAGGTTCGGGTAACGTAGGTACGACCCTCTACGTTCTCCTCAGGCACGATAATGAAGAATACATCCTCCAGAAGCTCGTCAATATCAACCGTGACGATTTCCTGGGTGTAGTAGGTATCCAGATCCACTGCGGCGGACACGCTGGAACCCTCGGCCTTGATATAACCTAAATAGGTAGCGGTGTCGGCCACCAGATCAGGCACAGCCACGCTGTACTGCTCGCCCTCGGCGCCCATCTGCTCTGCAAGCTCGGCCTCGCCCTCCTCAGTAAAGCCGGTCAGGGTGTTATAGTCGATGGTACCGTCCCCGGCGGCAGCCTCCACAAGCATTTCCGCAAAACCCAGTACGGCATCCGATGCGGAGACCTCATTGGAGTGAATATTAGAGTACATAATGGGTACCTGATAATCGGTCAGTTCGCCGCTTTCAATCTTTTCAATCACGCCGGTGGGATCGCTCTCTGCCTCCTCCTTGAGGGACAGCCAATTCAGCACCGCATCCTGATCCTTGGCGATGATGATATAGGGCATATCCAGACTGTCCAGGCCGTTGTCCCCCTGGCTGGAACCCATGGAAAACTCCTCGATGTACAGATCGGTGTTCTCCTGTCCGTAGGCCACCAGCTCCTCTATCGCGTCGTAAATCTCCTGCATAGTGTGGAAGTTGTCATAGGGCGTAATCTTCACCTCCACGCCTCCCAGGGCCTCTCCGTCCACAGACACGCAAAGATCATAATACCCGCACACATCCAGATAGGAGCCGCCGTTGGAATGGGGTACGCTGTAGTCAGCGGTATACACCGTCTCTCCATCCTCGCCGGTACGGGAGTTGTAGAAATACAGGTAGCTGTCAAAGGACACCTTCAGGCACACCTGACCGTCCACCACCTCCACGGTTGTGACCGGCTCACTGAACAGTGCCTCCTCATTCAGGGCAGTGAAGCTGTCCAGCGTACCGCCGGTAGTGTGATTCGGATAAAGCTCCGGGTCAAGATAGCCCGCCTCTTCGTCGTAAATCAGCTCCCATGTCGCCGATTCGGCAGCAGCCTGAGCCTCCTCCTCGGTCATATCCACAGGGATAATCGCCTCAAACGAACGGGGAACGCACAGATTAATATAATCCTCGCCGCCATCCTCTGAAACATTGGCAAAGGTGCCGCTGCTTTCCTCCGCCGGCTCCTCCGATTCCAGCGCCGTGGCAGGAACGGCGGCCACCGCCAGAGACAAGAGCAGCGCCAGAGTCATCAGCAGAGATACAAGCCGTTTGGTTATACTCTTTTTCATATGTTTTTCTTTCCTTTCTTATAATTTTTTCTAATATATTTGGTAATGAAATATTCATCCATACCATCCAACGCGCCAATTCGATGGTATATAATGGATGAACAACTATTGGATAATTTTATCACTATATCCTTTTGCCGTCAACTTCATTTTGGCAGATTCATTCACCGTTTTTTTGTTGAAATCGCTATGATTTTACATGAACCGGCCCATGCCGCAGGGCATAGGCCGGTCTGTTTGCACGTTATGTCACATGAATTTTTTCCAGCGCCTGGTACAGCGCCTCATTGTCTGCTTCATCCCGGACGGCCACGCGAATGAAATCCGCCCCGCCGAAGCCGTTTTTTGTGGACAGGTCTTTGATAAGCAGATTGTCGTCCCGCAAGAGCTGGCTTGCCAGCACCTTGGAGCTGATGCCCTCCACCCGGCACATGATGTAGTTGGCCTGGGAGGGATAGGGCGTCAGGAAGGGGAAGGCCCCCAGCCGCTCCGCCATTTTTTCCCGCTGGCGGACGATTTTATTGCAGGCAGTTCTGTACTCCCCGCTGTAAAGTCCCACGATCTGGAAGAAATACTCTCCAAAGGAGTTAATGTTCCAGATGGGCAAAAGCCCCCGAAGCTGCTCCATCCAGGCTATGTTGCCGCTGGCGGCCACGCCCAGGCGCAGGCCAGGCACGCCATAGGATTTACTGATGCTCTTAATGACCATCAGGTTGGGGTAGGCGTCCAAAATTTCGTTATCCAGCAAGGTGAAGCGCAAAGGCGCCTCCGCGAAATCCACAAAAGACTCGTCCACCACAAAGGTCGTCCCATGCTCCCGGCAGATGTCGGCCAGCTCCATGACCTCCTCCCGCTTCAGGAAACTGCCGCTGGGGTTGTCGGGGTTGATGATCACCAGGTTATCCATTTCCGCCGCCGCCTTGCGGAGGGTGGCCATATCAAACTGAAAGCCATAGTCCCCGGCCTGGATGGGAACAATTTCGCAGTCCGGGAAGCAGCGGACATACTCGTTGAAGGCGGGAATGGAAAGGCCCGTCCGGCCCCGCATGGTACGGCCCAGGGTGTTGATAAGCTCCGCCGCGCCGTTCCCGACCAGGACAAGCTCCTCCCGTACGCCGAACATCTTCCCCGCCATCAGCTTTTGCACGTACATCCCGGAGGGATAGCTGGTGAGGAGCTGGGAATAGGAATACTGCATCTGTTCCAGCATTTTCTTCGGAGGGAAATAGGGATTCACCAGATAGCAAAAATCCTTCAGCCCGTCAAACCGCCAATAGCCGCCGAAGTGCAGCTCATAAGCGTGGAGCCTGTCCTCCTCCCTGGCAAAAATGGTGTTGGCAATGTCCAGATCCTGCACATCGTCTATCTCATACCATTTCAGATCTCCCATCTTAAAGGCCCGCAGGCCGGCAAAGGGCAGGTGGGCCAGTGCTTTCAGCACCATTTCATAATACTGGTTGGCCCCGTAAGCTTGAAGATAGGACACCATAAACGGCACATACTGCCGGGTGGAAAATTCCTGGCTGAATTTATACACATTTACCGTCTTGTAATATGTATCTGCACTGGCAAAACTGAAATCCTTTTTCTCGATGAATTCCCGAATCAGGCCGTCCTCGTCCACCAGAGTAACGGTGCCGTCCATCCACTGCTCATATTTTGCCACGGCCACCATGTTCGGCTCCGGGGCCTCCACCAGGCGGCGAATCAGGCTTGGGTCATATATCAGATCAGACTCCAGAAGAATGGTATCGTCCGCCATCAGCTCCTCCCGCGCCAGGTACAGGGAATAGATATTGTTCGTGGTGGCATAGTCCGGGTTTTCCACAAAGAACAGGTCGAAGTCGCTGAGCTTTTCCCTGGCGAAGGCTTTCAGCTTTTCGCCCTCATAGCCCACCACGATGACGAAGCGGCTGATGCCTGCCTGCCGCAGGGCCTCCGCCGCGTGTTCCAGCAGCGTATATCCCCCCACTTTTACCATGCACTTGGTCTGGTTGTTCGTATAGGCCCCCAGGCGTTTTCCCATGCCGGCGGCCAGCATTAATGCCTGCATAGCTGCTCCTCTCAGTCCTCTCGAAGTAACCGGGCATACAGACCCAAGAAATCGTAGCCCATCTTATGGTGCAGGGACAGCGTATTTTCGTTGTCCGCGCCAAGATAGGCAAGCCCGCGTTTGCCCTCTGTCAGCACCAGATTCCAGGTGCTGGCAGTAATGGCCCGGCCCAGGCCGTGGCCCCGCATTTCCGTGTCCGTCACAAGACCGCTGATAACCGCCAGCTCCTCCGTCTCCGCGCTGGTGGCGTTGGTGGCCACCAGACGGCCATCTGGCTCCCGCATGACGAACAGACGGCCAAAGCCGCTGTCGATACGGTTTTCCAGTTGCTCACACAGACTCTCGTAGGTATACACGGAGTTATAAATCGGTTCCTTCATCATCAGCCGGGCAATTTCCGGCACATCCGCCTTCCCTGCCTGCTGAACGGACAGGTCGGACTTTCCGTCCATCAGCTTGTCCGTGGTAATGATGTGGCTCAGCTCATAAGCGTATGTATCGGCGGTTTTCCCCCTGAGAGGGTCAATGCTCCGCTGCTCCCCTGTAACACACTTGGGGTGCAGCTTTTCTATCATGGTCAGCGCCTCCCGCTGGGGAAACACCTCCCGGCTGTACAGGTGCAGGGTGTCAAAATAGCGGTACATAACCCCCTCTATTTGGCTTCCCTCCCCGCACATCCAGAGATCCACATCCGGCCCCTGGGTGCCGTATTCCTTCATATCCATATACAGGTAAAAGCACTTGTACTTATCCTCGCCGATATAGTCGATTACCTGGGGGATATATGAATTGTCACATTGAATCATCATCGCTTTATCTCAATCGTCCTTTTTCTTTTTTTGATTTTCCAGCATACGGCTGATGAGATAGTCGGCGGCGTACCTGCCGCTCTCGCCGAAGTGATAGAGCTTCTCCTGCCGCACGGTTTCCAGCGTTTCCGCATAGGCCGCCCGGTTCTCGATCATATCCAGGGCCGTAGCCGCCGCCTTAGCCCGCACATCGGCCACCTCCAGCGCCGCGCCCATGACATCCCGGAGCTTCGCGTCCGGGGCGCAGCGGGCGATGTCCTCGTCCGTCCATGCCTCGTTGACCCGCTTCATGGGTGTGTTTATATACATCACAGGCTTTTTCGTCGCCAGGGCATATTCACAGCCAATGTTTGACCAGTCCGTCACCAGAACGTCTGAGGAGAACACTGTCTCGTTGGAGCTGAAATTGAGCTGAAAACGGAAGCGTTCCTTGTCATAGCCCTCGCAGTCGTGCATAAGCTTTTCCAGCCGCTGGGGGAACCGGCGGATATACTGGGGATGGGGCCGGACGGTCACGTCAAAGCCCGCCGCCAGCAGCGGCTCCACCAAGTCCGCGAGGCAGCTATCCAAAATGTTGTCCTCCTGCCAGGAGGGGGCGACAAGCACGGTTTTCACGGGATTTTCCCGCTTCTCCATATGGTCGTATTCCACCGCCATGTTGTCAATAACGCCATAGCCGCAGGGAACCATTTTCTGGTTCGGCAGACCCATTTTTTCGTTCCATCCCCGCATTTCCACCTCGAAACCGGGGGTAGGGGTCAGAAGGGTGTCGAAATGATCAAGGGCGCCCTTCCGCAGCGTCACCAGGCCGGAGAATATGCCGTGGAACATATAAACGTATTCCACATCCTTGCGAACATAGCTGCGTTTGAAGTGATAGGTGTCCAGATCCGGCATGGTCATCACCACGATGTCCGCGTCCATCTTCATGAACAGGGTGATCATCCGACGCTCGCCGATATAATAGGGCTGTATGCGGGGTTCCTTTTCCGCCAATGCAAATATCTGGTCGTCCGGGTCGCTGGTGACATAGTTTATCACCACATTCGTCCGCTCCAGCAGCGACTCGATGGTATTCTGGAAATACTTATAAAACCCACTGGCCTCGGAATAGAACACCAACCGCTTGTTGGCCACATGGAAGAATCGCTTATAGTCCGCCCGCTCACGCTTTTTCAGCTCCTTGGTCTGCGTCTGACCAAACTGATCCAGCGCTTCCAGCTCTTTCCGGCTGACCTCCAGCTCCTCATAATCCACATACTTCTTTGGAGGCATGATGGCGTTGCAGGCAAGCTGCACCAGTATGGAAAAGAGGTTACTGTATATCCAGTACAGCGCCACGCCCGCAGAGACGAACACGCCCAGTACCAGAGAAATGCCTACAGACACTCCGTTGGAGGATAGCTGCTCGGCTTTACTCTGCTCCCGCTGGAGGGGGTTAATGCGGTTTTGCGCAAAGCTCAGCACCACCGCCGCAAGCCCCGCCCCCAGGGGCATAAACCACGTCCGGCCCCCATCGGTCACAGGGATACGGCCAAGGGCCGGAGCCGCGCCGGTGTCTGTCACCGTATGGATGACCCCGATCATGCCCAGAAGGATAATGATTTGAATAATCAGCGGGATAGTACTCAGCAGAGGCCGATAATGCTTTCTCTTATACAGGGCTGCCTGCTCGTCGCCGATTTTCTCCCGGTCGCCGTAATACTGCACCTTAATGCGGTTCAGCTCCGGCATCAGGGCCACCATTTTCAGGCCGTTGCGGTTCGTCCACAGGGACACGGGCATGAGAATGATTTTGGTCAGCAGGGTAAACAGGGCGATAGCCACCACATAATTCGGCACGATGGCATAGCACAAATCCATCACATAGCCAAATATTTTTGCCAGAAAGTCGATCATTATTTACTCTCTCAGCCTCCTATCGTATCAATAGAAGGAATCGTACAGCGGCTCAATAGCGTCGGCCACACCGTACAGGTACCAATACCGCTCTTCCTCATAAATGGTGTCCCGATCGCCGATATAGTTGAACACACCGAACACGTTATAGCGATAAGAGCCGTTGGCCTGGGCGTCCCACTGGTTCAGGTTGCCGACCCAGTCCACATCGGGATAGGACTTCATATAGCCCCAAACGCGGGTCGTCCGCTCCCGGACATCCCCCTCTTCCCAGTCAAAGACGGTGGTGCCGTAATCGCTGTAATCCTCGCCCAGGGCATACAGAATGGTAGGCATAATGTCCTCCTGGGCCACAGGAGCGCTTGTGACCTGCATTTCCTCAAACTCCTGGCCGGGCATTTTAATGAGGAACGCCGCCTGGAAGCACTCAAAATAGCCATGGTCGGCGGAGATGATGATGGTAGCGTCGTCATAAATGCCCTGCTCCTTCATCTGCTCCAAAAATTCGCCAACGGCCAGCAGATAGCCGTGGAGCTGGCTCATGCGGTCGGTCTCATCCTCGTCGCACAAATAGCCGTCATAGTCCACCACATAGGGGAAGTGGGCGCCCTGGAGGTGATACCAACTAAATATCTTGGTGTCGTCCGTCAGGCTGATGCGTTCCTCCTGAAGCTCGGTATAGAAGTCATAGTTGATGTGCAGCTTTTCCACGCCCTGATATTCCGCTACGTCCACAATACCTCCGGTGGAGACGTAAAAATTATTTTTCAGCATGGTAGGCAGATAGCGGTACAGAGACACATACACCACATTTTCCAACAGCTCGCCCGTCACAACCAGGTCTCCAGCCACAGCGATGTTGTCCACCTTGCCCAGCATATTCTCTACGTCAATGGCAGCATAATTGGACTCAAGATAGAGATTCACCGTATAGCCATTATCGTGGAGCGTGTCATAGAAATTGTTCGCCAGGTCGCTATGCCAGACGTTATACACCGCCTCCACGGTGGGAATGGTGGTGTCAAAATACTCATGGGTCAGCAGATAGCACAGGGATGGGAAGGTAAAGGAGTAGCAGGAGGACATATTATCGTAGTAGATAAAGTCCTGGAAAAACTCCGCCAGCGTGGGGTCTTCCTCCAGCGCCTCCTCAAAAATCAGGGGAGAGAACTGGTCAAGGGTAATAACGATGATATTCTCATCCGAGGACAGCACAAACTCATCGTCCCCCGCAAGCTGATAGTTGATGGCGTCCGGGTCTTCCGCCTGCCAGGTAGTCACCAGGCTGACGCCCTGGGCCAGCACCAGCGCGGCGCAGAGGATATAACCCGCCGTTCGATATGCGCCGTGCAAAAACCATCCGGCTATCACAATGACCACCAGAGCCACAGCCCATACGGCAATGTTTATGTAGGCGGCCTGAGCATCGTCACGCCAGTCGAAGCCGGAGCCGTCCAGTACCGCAAGATTGCTGTTGAGCAGCACGCCCTGAAGATAAAACAACACGGCAATACCCAGCAGTAGCGCATAAACAATGCGCTGGGCCTTACCGGGAACAAAGGCCAGCACGGCAGCCAGCAGCAACGTCGCTCCGACCGTCACCCCGGCCAAAGACCAAAACAGCGTCCCCGCTGAAAAGGTTAAATACGCCTGGTTCGAGTTTACAATGTCCAGCGGGCCGAAGAACAGCCCGGTAAAGCACAGCAAAAAGGCCGGGGCCAGCAGCCCCAGAAAGCGATGGAGCCAGTTTTTCCAATACTCCTTGCCGGACACGGCCTTAGTCTTGTTTTCTTCCATGGTATAAGGGTTCCTCCTAGATGCGGGTTTTTGTTTGAAAGCATTATGCGTCTTTCACACGCGAGCAAAAGTGTACGGACAGCCTACATATTAACAATTATTTAATAAATATTATCCGCAAATTGCAAGTGCAAGTTGGACACTCGGTAGAATGAATTTATGAACCTT